>CAYZZY010000114.1:0-8839 GCA_964482745.1 uncultured bacterium | reverse complement strand
GCGGGCATCCACGTTTTCGGTGATCAATCCGTCACCGTGCGATGTTATGACAGCACGCGGGCGCAGGCTCCGGATCTTATCGATGGATGACAGGAACTCATCGATATTCGAGTTTCTGCTTGCGTACCACGGCCCGAATGCTGTGAGATCCATATCACCGAGATAGGCGAAACCCTCATTCGGAAAGAAGAAACAGCAGTGTCCGGCTGAGTGTCCAGGGGTGTGGACAGCCCGGAGGAGTGTGTTCCCGAGGTTGATTTCGAATCCGTCCGCAAAGGTCTCATCCACGTGGTAGGGCCGATACTTGCACGAGTCGAGCATAAATGCGGTCCATAGCTCCTTGAGATTGGGATTGTTAACGACTGCAAAGCCCGCAATGAAATCCTCCAGCGAACCGTATCCATGGGCGTCGAGTTCGTGGACAAAGAGCCTGGCGTTGCTGAATTCGTAGTTGAATACTCGGTGATCCTCGTGGTAATGGGTATTGAGAATGATGTCCACGCCCGGCCCGGAGGCTATCTCCTGCATCACCTCCTCCCTGCATGCCGGATCGATGATCACCGATATGTCGTCTTTTATGAACAAAGAATGGCAATCCGGATAGCGCCCCCCGTTTGCCCCTTCGATATAGAAGATTCCGTCTGCGATTTCGATCATTGGTTCTTGCGCCTGAATAGCGTCGAGAGGATCAGATGATTTTTTCCTCAGCGAGTTTTTCGATTTCGGCTTCGTCCAGTCCGAGATCCCGTAAGACCTCGTGCGTGTGCTCCCCATATCCGGGCGCCGGAAGCCGGTCGACGGAACCCGGCGTCTCCGATAGCTTGACGGGAATGCCTATGCCTTTGACGGGCCCCTCGGTCGGATGGTCGATTTCGACCACCATTTTTCGATGGAGTATCTGGGGGTCTTCCATAGCCTCGGCAACCGTATTGATCTTTTCTATGCAGGTATCGTGTTCACCCAGCAATGACAGCCATTCATCCAGCGTCTTGCTCTTGAATATGGCGGTTATCTCTTTTTTCAGCCTTCCGTCTTCCGTCGAATCGACCTGCGCGTCGATAAGGTCTTCGCGGTCGATGAGCCTGCAGAAGTTGGTCCAGAACTTCGGCTCCAGCGCTCCCACGGAGAGATGCCTGCCGTCCTTGGTTTCATAGGCGTCGTAGCAGATAAAGCCGCCGGCAAGATCCACCTCGCCCCTGTTATGCGGGTCGTTTTCGCTGAAGTGCTTTGCGGCAATATTGGCCATCCATGAAGCTACCCCGTCCATCATGGAGATGTCCACATACTGTCCCCTGCCGCTGTGCGAGCGGTGGTAAAGCGCCATCATTATCCCCAGGGCCGCAAGCATGCCGCCGCCGCCGAAATCGGCCACAGGGACCCCGGGCACAACAGGCGGCCTGTCCTTGAAACCCGTGATCCCGAGAATGCCGGCTATGCCGATGTAGTTGATATCATGGCCCGCCCGCTGGCTGTAAGGACCGTCCTGGCCGTAGCCGGAGATGGAGCAGTAGACGATGCGGGGATTGATCTTGCTTATTTCCTCGTAGCCCAGGCCGAGCCTCTTCATCACGCCCGGACGAAAACCTTCCACGAGGACATCGTATCCTTTGACCAATTCCCTGAATATCTGCTTGCCCCGTTCGGGCTTGAGATTGAGTTTCATGCTCTTCTTGTTGCGGTTGACTGCGAGAAAATAAACGCTTTCCTCCTTCACTTTCGGCGGGAACCAGCGCACATAGTCGCCGCCAAAGGGGTCTTCCACCTTCAGGACGTCCGCCCCCATATCGGCAAGCAGCAGGGTGCAGTATCCGCCGGGCAGCAATCGCGTGAGATCGAGTACTTTCAATCCTTCGAGCGCCTGATTCATTGCATTGCCTTCCTATTCAGATCGCATTTCTTCGAGCATTTGCATCTTCAATTCTTTCTTAACCACTTTCCCGATGACGTTCTTGGGTATATATTCCACAAACTTCACGTACCTGGGAATCTTGTAGCTCGCCATGTTTTTAGTGCAGAAATCTATGACCTCTTCGCGGGTGAGTTCGGTTCCCTCGCGGGGCACGATGCACGCCATAACCTCTTCGCCGTATTTCTCATCCGGAATCCCGATCACGGCAACCTCGGAGATTTTCGGGTGTGCGTAGAGCACATCTTCGAGTTCCGTCGGGTAGATATTTTCCCCGCCCCGGATGACCATCTCTTTCTTCCGGTCGACAATATAGAGGAAGCCGTCCTCATCGAACCGGCCCATGTCGCCTGAATGCAGCCAGCCGCCGCGCAGTGTTTCGGCCGTCTCCTGCGGTTTCCCCCAGTACTCCTTCATCATGCCGTCGCTGCGGAGCACGATCTCGCCGACTTCGCCGCACGCCAGTTCGTTGTCGTTCTCGTCGAATATCTTTATCTGCACCCCCTCGAATGGCACCCCGGCAGAGCCGACCTTTCGCGGGCCGTCAGTTGGGCTAAGGCATGCTCCGCCGCTGTTCTCGGTGAGACCATATCCCTCGATGATTTTCATGTCATATCGCTTCTCGAATTCATTTATCAATTCAATCGGGGTCGGCGCCGCGCCTATCACACCGAAGCGAAGAGTTGAAGCGTCGACGGTTTTTGATTCCTCCAACTGCATCAGTATGTGGTATATCGTCGGTACGCCGTATATGCCGGTGACGCGATATTTCTCGATGCATTCCCAGAATTCCGTGGCCGAGAAGTTTTTTCTCAGAACGACCGTCGCGCCTGTGTGTAAGCACGGCATGCTTAAATCCAGCAGTCCGGCGCCATGAAAAAGCGGAAGAACGCAGAGCGCCCTGTCCTCATCGGTGAGATCCGCGGCCTGCGCCTTCGCCCTGCCGGCAAACATGAGGTTTTTATGAGTAAGCAGCGCGCCCTTGGGCTTTCCCGTTGTCCCTGAAGTATAGAGGATGGCCGCCGGAGAATCCGGTGTAATGTTGTGTGCCGCTGGCGCTTCCTCGGCAGAGGAGAGCATTTCGGTCAGTGTTGCCGCTCCTGTGGGAGGGGCGTCCGTCTCGTTCACAATAAGTTGTTTTACGCCTGTCTTGCCCTCAATGGCTTCTATATGGCACAGGTAATCTCCGTCAACGAAAAAAATCTTCGTTCCCGAATCGTTTAAAAGATATTCCACCTCGTTGGTCTGCCACCAGCAGTTCACCGGCCCGGCCACCGCCCCGGCCTTTTGGATACCGAAAAAGACAGCATAGAACTCCGGCGAGTTGTTCATCATCAAGGAAACAATTTCGCCAGCTCGAACGCCCATACGCCCTAGCGCGGCCGCCACACGATCGCTGGCCTCGTCAAGATCGCGATAGCTGATAGTCCGGTCATAGAAAAGCACAGCCGATCTGTCGCCGCGCGTTTCTTTGTTTGTTCGAAGCATCTCGGGGGTGGTTTTCATGGCTGTTTTCCCTTCAGATTATCCGTTCGCGATTGATCGAGCCGGAAGTTGACCGGCAGGCCCGGAAGAGCCTGGCAAACACAGGTTGCACCGATCGGGGTGGACTTCAGCCCTGGTCGGCTGGAAGTCGAATCGATTTGTACGCTTCTTGCGCTTCTTCGAGCATGGAGTCAAGCCGTTCGGAGAACCTCTTCGCCGTTTCAGTCTTGTCTTTCCGGAGCTTGAACAGCTCATCGGCGATGTTGAATGCGGCGAGCACGGCCACCTTGTTTGCCGCTTTCACCTTGCCTGACGCTGCGATCTGGTCGATCTGCTCGTTGACGAAGACGGCAAGTTCTTGAATATAATCCGGGTCGTCCGTTTTGAAACTGAGGTCGGCGCCGTGAATGACGACTCGTACGGTGCTCTGCTTAGTCATTGCTCGCGGTTGTCCTTGAGCGCACGCACCTTTTTAAGCAACTGCTTGACTTCCTTGCGGATGCGCTCGTGTTGTTGTTCCATGCGTTTTTTTTCGGCCTGGCCTTCCATCAACACCATGCCGCGTTCTTCAAGCACGTCGAGCTTCCTGCTCTTCTCGAGAAGCTCGCTCTGCAATTGCTCGTTCTGAAGACGCAAATCTTCGCTCTTCCCGCAAACATCGCGGAAGTCTGTTATCAGCTTTTTCATCTGCTCTTCGAGCCGCGTGAGTTTTTCGTCCATCGTGTCTTACGCCCTCAGCCTGGCTCCGAACTTTTCCTCGAGTGCGTGAATGACCCTTGTGAGGGCGGTCGTGATCTCTTCGTCTGTCAGGGTGCGTTCGTCGCTCTGGAAACGGAGACTGAATGCGAGGCTCTTCTTGCCGTCGGCCACCTGTTTTCCCCGGTATGTGTCGAACAGAAAAACACGCCTGAGTATCTCGCCGCCTGCTTCAGTGATTGCCGAACTCAGCGAGGCCGCCGCCAGTTGCTCGCCGACGACCACTGCGAGATCGCGGTCCGAATAGGGATAGCGGGAGATCTTTTCATATTTGCGCTCCGCCGCAGGCTGCGATTCCAGAGTCGTAAGATCGACCTCGAATACGCAGACCTTCTGGCCGATCTCATATTTCTCCAGGAGGGAGGGATGGATCTCGCCCATTTTGCCGACGGTTATGCCGTTGAGTGCGATTTCGGCACATGCGCCCGGATGAAAACCGGGAAGCGATGCTTTGACGGCTTCGACCGCGGGATAGCCCGATGCCGCCAGCAGTGTCTCGGTAACGCCTTTTATATCGAAAAAATCTACATCCGCAGGACGGCCCCTCCAGCTCATCTGGTGCGAAAGTCCCGTCATGACGCCCGCCACCAGCGTCCTCTCGTTGGGAAGAGCCTCCCCTTCATCCAAATAGACGTTGCCTATTTCAAAAAGCTTCAAATCTTTGTTGCCGACCTTGGCATTGGCCTGAAGGCTCTGGAGCAGCCCGGGAATCAGGGTTGTTCGAAGTGCGCTGGTGTCTTCCGTGAGAGGATTTTTCATCCGGATGGCAGGTGGAAAATCATCCCCGGCCAGATCCGCCATTGCAGCCGGCGAACCGAAGCTGAAGGTCAATATCTCCGAGAATCCGCAGCCCTTGAGAATATTCCGGTATTGATCTTCGCTAGAGCACGACTGTACGCCCCGAGCTGTAACGGTTGAATCCTGTGGATAGGTAGCCTTTATACGGTCATAACCATAAATCCTTGCTGCTTCTTCGATCAGGTCGATTTCAGCCTGCACATCCGGCCGATAGCTGGGCACGCGCACGTGCACTCCATCGGTTTCTTCAGAAATGATCTCGAAGCCGAGCGCGGCAAGAATTGAAATGGCCTCATCGGAAGGGATTTCGATGCCGAGAATTTTGCCTATCCTCTGGTACCTCAGTTTGATCTCCACCGGAGAGAATTTTCGTGGATACTGGTCGATCAGGCCGCCTGCGATTTCGCCTCCGCCGAGTTCGGCCATCAGCGCCGCGGTTCGGTCGAGGGCAAGGGTAACCATCTCGAAGTCGGCTCCCCTCTCGAAGCGGTATGATGCCTCGGTCGAAAGGCCGAGCGCCTTCGATGTTCTCCTTATGCTCACGGGATCGAAATAGGCGGATTCGATGAGAACGGTGGTTGTCTGCTCTGTTACTTCGGAGTTGGCGCCCCCCATGACGCCCGCGATGGCGACCGGCTTCTCGGCGTCGGCGATAACGAGCATCTGCTCGGTAAGCTCACGCTCGATCCCGTCGAGGGTGACAATTGATTCGCCGCCCCGGGCGCGCCTGACGACAATTCTGTTCTCATCGAGCTTGTGATAATCGAATGCATGCAGCGGGTGGCCAAGCTCCATGAGAACGTAATTCGTCACGTCAACCACGTTGTTCAGCGGCCGGAGGCCGACTCTGAGAAGTCTTTGCTGCATCCATGCGGGTGACGGACCAATCTTCACATTGGAAACGATTCTGGCGGCATAACGCGGACAACCGGAGTCGTCATCTATGGTAATTGATGTCAGGGAAGCTATGTCCTCGTCTGTTTCCTGCATACTCACCTGCGGCGGCTTCGCGCTGGATCGGGTAATTGCGCCCACCTCGCGAGCGACCCCGAATATGCTCAGACAATCCGGTCGATTTGGCGTGATGCCGAGATCAAGGACGACGTCATCGAGCCCCAGAACTTCCTCAACGGCCTTTCCCACGGGCGTGTCGGGAGGCAGGATCATGATCCCGGAGTGGTCGTCGCCAAGCCCGAGTTCTCGTTCGGAGCACATCATCCCCACAGATGTTTCCCCCCGAATCTTTGCCTTCTTCACCTTTATCCCGCCGGCCAGACCGGCTCCCACAAGGGCGACTGCAACCGTATCGCCATCCTTCATATTCTTGGCGCCGCACACCATTCGCAGCGGCGATGCCTCGCCTGTCTCAACATCGCAGAGCACCAGCTTGTCGGCGTTCGGGTGAGGGGATATCCTGAGTATTTTTCCGACAACCACCTTGTCGAATTCGGGCTTTATGTCCTCGACGGTCTCAATTTCCAGTCCCGTCATTGTGAGCATGTCGTTGAGTTTGGCCGTAGAGACCTCTATCGGGACGAATTCTCTCAGCCAGTTGAGCGTGACGAACATTACGGTTCTTCTCCCTATGGATACATCAAGTGCGGCCCGGAGCCGCCACATCTGCGATTCCCGGCGATGATTTGAGTCAGAACTGTTCCAGGAACCGGATGTTGTTCTCGAAGAGCACCCGGATGTCTTCGATTCCGTATTTCAACATTGCCAGTCTGTCTACGCCCAATCCGAATGCAAATCCAGTGTATTTCTCGGGATCATAGCCGACGGCTTCAAAGACTTTCGGATGCACCATTCCCGATCCCAGGATCTCCAGCCAGCCCGAGTGGGAACACGTCCGGCATCCGGCCCCGTCGCAAAAGACGCATTGGATATCCACTTCAGCGCTCGGCTCCGTGAACGGGAAGAAACTCGGGCGGAAACGCAGGGCCTTGTCGGGACCGTACAGCCTGTGAAGGAAGGCCTCGAGTACCCCTTTCAGGTCTCCAAAGGTGATGTTCTCGTCAACGACGAGCCCTTCAACCTGATGGAACATCGGGCTGTGCGAAATGTCGTCGTCCCTGCGATAGACCTTGCCGGGAGCGATTATTCTGACCGGCGGCGGCTGCGATAACATCGTGCGTATCTGAACGGGCGATGTTTGGGTCCGCAGCACCACCTCGTCGTCGACGTAAAAGGTGTCCTGCATATCTCTTGCAGGATGGTCCCTGGGCATATTGAGGGCCTCGAAGTTGTGATATTCGGTTTCCACCTCCGGACCGGTGGCAACTTGAAAGCCGAGACTTTCGAAAATCCTCCGGATCTCATCAAACATAAGCGTTATCGGGTGCAGATGGCCAAGATCGGGCTTGATGCCCGGCAACGTGACATCGAGACTTTCCCGCGCCAGGCTCGCCTCTCTTGCCTCGCGCTCAAACCTTTGCCGTTTCGCCTCGACGGCCTCTTCGATCTCGACCTTCAGTTTATTGGCCAATTTCCCGAATGCAGGACGGTCTTCCGGAGGTAGAGAACCCGTCTGTCGAAGCAGCGTCGTGAGCGCCCCCTTGCGCCCAAGATAATCCACTTGAATCTGTGTGAGCAAAGAAAGCTCCTCGCATTGGTGTATCCTGTCGAGCGCATCGATCCTGATCTTTTCGAGTTTTTCTTTCATAATTCTGGCGTCACCTGTTTATTCTGCGAAGACTGCGCTTCCGACTCGCAGCATCGTTGCACCTTCTTCAATGGCTATTTCGAAGTCGTTGCTCATGCCCATCGAGAGAATATCGAATGTTGCGTTCTCGATGGTTCTCTCTTTCAGCGTTTCTGCCAATTCACGAAGCAGCCGGAAAGAAGGCCTCGTCTCTTCCGGATCCGGCACAAAGGCAGCCATGGTCATGAGTCCCTTGATCCGGAGATTCGGCATCGAGGCAACCTCCTCTGCAAAGGATTCCACTCCGGCCGGGAAAACGCCATATTTCTGTTCCTCGCTCGAAGTGTTGACCTCAATAAGGACGGGCAGAAAATCGCCGGTTTCGGAACACCTTTTTTGCAGCGCCCTGGCTGTCGATATGCTTTCGAGGGAATGAACCATGTCAAACAGCCCGACGGCCTGCTTCGCCTTACGTGATTGCAGGTGGCCGATCATGTGCCACTGGATATCCCGCCCTACCCCGGGCTGTTTGGCCAAGGCTTCATGAACCCTGTTTTCACCGATGACGCGCACGCCGCAATCGATTGCTTCCTTTATTTCCTCGATTCCAACGGTTTTGGTGACCACAACGAGTTTTACGGTGTTCGGATCCCGGCCGGCATGCTCGGCTGACCGCTCTATTTTCTCTCTGAGCGCTTTAAGATTTGATTTTATGCTCATTCATTTCCGAGGGCCGGCCCTGAGAGTTCTCTACCGATAGAATTGGGTCGGGGCGCCGATACAGGGTTTGGAATATTCCTGCCTTGTTATACGGCAGGCAACAACAAGCAGGGTTGGCTGCTGAGCTTGCCTGAGATTCGATTCGCGGGATTCATGAGGATTCATTGGGCGCAGGGCTCAACATGTTCTCGATACGCACGACCTCTTTCGGCGCGACTACGTCAGAACCGTCATCCTCCTTGAGGAATCTCCAGATTTGCAAAGCCTTCTCCAACTCGCCATTCTCTTCCAGCCTGCGCGCATCCAGCTTTTGCCTGATACGAGTCAGTGCCAGTTTCTGCACTATGAAATCAGGATGCCTTCGATCATAGTCCTCCAAAACCGCAAGGGCCGCTTCTTCCTTCAGGTTCCGCTCAAGAGACAGAGCATAGGCGCGTTCGTACCATGGCTCATGCTCGTACTTTGTCGATTCCCCGAGATAATAGGCCGCCTTTTCCCAATCGCTCAGTTTGCGGAAATACATTGAGAATCCG
>CAYZZY010000113.1:0-8888 GCA_964482745.1 uncultured bacterium | reverse complement strand
CCTCACCGAAATCATCTCAGAGGCGCTCCGAAGGTCTTACTGCGTGCAGACCCGCGCCGCCGAGATGCTTAAAACCAGCCGCCGCACGCTCAAATACCAGATGGACAAGCTGGGCATCCCCACATAACCACGGTCGTTTTTGTGCAACGCCGTTCTTGCGCGTGCGCGAAAATGAGCAGCCTTAGCCGGAGTCTTGTGTCTCCTTCCTATTTGCAATCCCTCCACCACAATATCTTGTGGTCCCTCACATTTACCCATAGATTAATATAGTTGGCATCGTCCTTGCTCAATCCGTGAAGTCAGTCAAGAATTCATGAACTTCCATAATGGAGCGGAATCTCAATGCAAGTAGCTCGGATAGACAAAAAGGAAGAAGGGAAGCTTCTCGTACTCGAAGTGCTCGAACTACCGACGCTTTCACCGGCAGTGAATAAGATCCTGAAAATTCCCGGAGATAAGCAGGCTGGCGTCTCGGATATGGCCAAGATTATCTCCGAAAATAAGGGCCTTACCAGCACAATCCTCACGATAGCAAATTCGGCCCTTTTTGGGCTCTCCCAGGAAGTGCCCACGGTTTCGCGTGCGATCCGCGTACTCGGATTCGATGCGGTGAGAAGCATCGCCCTTGGTGCCTCTATAACCAAGGCATTCGGCGAGGAGAGGAACGAGCGTCATTTTGACTGGAACAGGTTCTGGACACATTCTCTGGCGTGTGCATATATTTCCAAGAAGATAGCCGGCATGACTCATCAAGCGCAGTTGGAAACCGGTTTCGTATGCGGGCTGCTCCATGATGTCGGAAAGCTCGTCTTAAACATCTGCTTCCCCGCCAGCTATGGACGCGTACTCGACCGTATGGAAGCCGGCGCGGAAACCTCGGTTGGGGCTGAGAACGAGATACTCGGACTCACCCACGTTGAGGTCGGTATGTGGCTGGCACAGCAGTGGAAATTTCCCAAGGCGGTTATCTTTACCATCGCCAACCATCACGGCATACTTGCCGATGATCCACGTTATGAATCGTTGACGGCAGCGATCCGCCTGGCCAATCACATCTGTTTCCAGGAAGGAGTCTATCTGACAAACAGAGGCATTGCGGAACCACTTGAGGATTCAATAATCAGCCAACTGAAACTCGATCGCCACGCTCTTGCCGACCTGCAGGAGGCGCTTGCAGCAAGAAAAGATTCGCTTATATCGTTTTCTTCGTCCTGGCAATAAACAAAGAAAACGGAAGTCTTGGGCTTGACGATCTTATTGGAGAACAGATATGGATAGCATGGAATCAACGGACTCTTCAAATGAAATAAATCTTCGCTATGAAGAGGTCCTTTCACAGTTATGCCTGATCGGCCGCTTGAACGAGTCGGTCGCGCTGGTGGAAGATCTGCCGGAACTCTGTCTTTCAATAGTAGACAGCGTCATTGAATTCACCCCGGCCGAGAACTGTTCCATCATGCTTTATGACTCCGAGAGCCGTATCCTCAATCTGTTCGTCGCCAAGGGAAGAAAAGACAGCGGTTCCTTTCATGGAACTGACAAGATGCCCACAACTATCATAAGAATCGGAGAAGGGGCGGCTGGCTGGGCTGTCGAAAAAGAGGAGATTGTGCAGATCAATGACTGCCAAGCCGACAGTCGCTTCATAAAGCTTGCTTCGGCGACAAAAGAAGTGAATTCGGTAATATGCGCCCCCATCATTTCAGACGGCTCGGTACTGGGAATCATAAACTGCAGCCATCCGAGAAAGCAGCAGTTTGGCGAAGCCGACAAGCAGGTCGTTGCGCTTGTGGCAGACCATGCGGCCGTTCTCTTCAACAAGGCTTTGATGATCGATTATTTAAAAAAAAAGGATCGGACGATCGAATCGGAATTGAAAGAAAAAGAGAAGGCCCTCTCGCAGGCGGAGACCACCGTCAGCGAACTCGGGGAGCGGCTCCATCAATCGGATAAATTCGCCACTCTTGGCGAACTGCTGGCAGGTGTGGCACACGAGATCAGCAACCGTCTCGCCCCCATACTTATTTACTCGCAGATGCTCCATCAATCGGCAACTGACGAACAGGACAGAAAGCGTCTTCACGTCATAGAGGAGTCGGCCGTGGGAGCGAAAACAATCCTTGAGACACTTCTGAGCTATTCGAGACCGGGACTCCAGGAGCATCATGCTGTTAATCTCAATTCGACGCTGCAAAGCACACTCACATTGATGGAATACAAAACACGGAACCATGGAATCGATTTTGCGCTTGACCTTTGCCCCGAACTGCCTCCGACAGAAGTCAATGAGAAAAAGATCGCTCAAGTGTTCTTGAACATCATAGGCAATGCGATTGCTGCCATGGAGAACAGTGGCGGAACATTAGACATCAAAACAGGATATGATCGGGATAAGGTCGTGACCACGATCTCGGATACAGGCCCGGGAATACCGGATGAATTGGCCGACAGAGTATTTGAGCCCTTTTTCACAACCAAGGAATCCGGCAAAGGCACCGGCCTGGGGCTCAGCATTTCAAGACAATATCTGAAAGAGCACGGAGGAGCAATACGCATAGACACAAATTCCTCATGCGGAGCCACCTTTATTGTCGAAATACCCAGGAAGGGAACAAACGGTGACACGCCCGTTAAAAAGACCGCGCCTTCCTCTGCCGGGCATGAAAATCCCGCCAGAATCCTGGTTGTTGACGATGATCCAACCATCCGCGACGTCATTCGCGATGTTCTCGGCTCCGGATATGAAGTCGATTTTGCAACCGACGGGCAGGATGCCACCGAGAAGATTGCAAGGGATCCTTTCGACCTGCTTGTTGTGGATTACCATATGCCAAGCTTTGATGGAAAACAGCTCTATGAATGGATCGAGAATCACCACCCCGCTTTAAAACAAAACGTCATTTTCAGCACCGGTGACACCTATCGTGACGACATTCGTGAGTTTATTGAAGGCACCGGCTGCCGTTATCTCATCAAACCTTTTTCCACCAAAACGCTCAGAGAGGTAGTTGCAGGAACGCTCAAGGCCGGATTGGAGGGGACCGCTTGCGACGCTCGCCGTTTGCTTCCGCAGTGACCTGAAGTTCTCATTCCCGTGCGACTGATGATATGAATCGATGAGGTATGCAGAAGAGAAATGATCGAGTAACTGCCTCGTTCCTGCACTAAATCCTCTCTTGAAGTTTCCCAGGCCGCCCAAATCTTCTTCTTCCTTATTATTGCAGGCCTCCCGGCAGAGCAATAGACATCACAGGGACAAACCAATATAATAAGAGTGAGGAATCCCAAAGAATCAGAAACGGTCTCGGCACAAGCAGGGAGGGTTTGAAGACATTGAAGCTCTGCTATAAATGCGGTGCCGCGTGGGTGTCGGAACATCGTTTTCCCGGTAGAGCCGAGACGTGTGAGCAGTGCGGATACGATGTCAGGTGCTGCCTGAATTGCAGGTTCTATGACCCGCCGGCGCCGAACCAGTGCAAAAGCCCGACAACCGAACTTGTCCTCGACAAGGAGAAGGGAAACTTCTGCGACGAGTTCCAATTCGCAGAGGACAGGGGACCCGAGAAGCAGGATGGGACTCGAGAAACAAGCCGGGACAAGTGGAAGAATCTGTTCAGCGGCGATTGACCCCGCCTGTGGCGGAAACGATACGGAATCATAACGTCTGAAGAATAGAAAGAAGAACAACAATGACGAAACAAGGAGGATACCTCGTCGCAAGGGCGCTCAAGAACGAGAATGTGGAATGCATTTTCACGCTCTGCGGAGGACATATCCAGCCCATCTATACCGGCTGTCTTGAAACCGGAATAAAAATCATAGATGTCCGCCACGAACAGGCGGCAACTCATGCGGCCGACGGATGGGCGCGCGTCACGCGAACGCCCGGAGTGGCGATCGTCACCGCGGGGCCCGGTCTTACAAATTCGATCACCGGGATTGCCAACGCAAAACGCGCGGGCAGCCCCATCGTTGTCATCGGAGGGCAGGCCCCCCTCTTTCAATTTGAAAAAGGATCGCTGCAGGAAATGGATCATATCGAGCTGCTCAGGCCGATAACCAAATGGGCGAAGCGGGTGCACGAGACGCGCCGGATACCTGAATACATCAGTACCGCTTTCCGCGAGGCCGTGGCAGGGAGACCCGGCCCCGTTTTCCTCGAGATTCCGCTCGACGTGCTTTTTACTTCCGAAAACGAGGACACCGTCGTATTCCCCGAGAATTATCGAACCCGTGCACGATCCTATGGAGACCCGGATCACATAGAACGCGCCGCCGAACTTCTCGGCGCTTCGCAGAGGCCGGTAATAATGGCGGGCAGCGCGATCTGGTGGGATGATGCGGGAGAATCGGTCGCGAAACTCTCTTCCACACTCGGCGCCCCCATCTACGTGAACGGAATGGCGCGCGGATGCATAGACGCGGGAAATCGGCTCCACCTCTCCCGGACTCGCAGCAAGGCGCTGGGCGAGGCCGATACGGTCGTGGTGGTCGGGGCGGAATTCGACTTCCGACTCGCATACGGGGATTCAACCCTGATCAATCCGTCGGCAAAGATCATCCATATAAATATCGACCCCACCGAAATTGGACGCAACCGTCCCGTGGATGTGGGTATCGTCGGTGACACGCAGGCGATTCTCCGGCAAATGTGCGAGGCCCTCCCCGGTCCTAAATTTTCGTCCGAACGAGAGGCATGGCTTGGGGAACTGAAAGCATCCGAAAAAGAAAAAAACGAGCGGACAAAAGGATACCTGCAATCGGATGAAGTACCGATTCATCCCGCGCGTCTGTGTCATGAAATCGACGAGTTTTTGGACTCCGACGCAATAGTAATCGGTGACGGCGGTGACATAGTCTCCCTGGGGGCTCAGATCATCCGCCCGCGCGCGCCCGGCCACTGGCTCGATCCGGGCCCGTTTGGCTGTCTCGGGGTTGGAATGCCGTTCGGCCTCGCGGCTAGGCTCGCCAGACCCGACAAACAGCTTCTCCTGCTGTACGGTGACGGTTCTTTCGGATTCAACGGTATGGAAATCGATACCGCCGTGAGATTTGACCTCCCGATGGTCGTCGTCATCGGAAATGACGGCGGCTGGGGCCAGATGCGCCTCGATAGCGAGGCGATGGGCCTGAGTGACAAGACCATGGCGGCGACGGAACTCGGGTTCACCCATTACGAGAAAATTGCCGAAGCTGTGGGTGGTTTTGGGGAGTACGTAGAGCATCCCTCCGAGATCCGGCCCGCTCTTGAACGAGCATTTAGCAGTGGCCGTCCGGCATGCGTAAATGTGAAGATCAACCCTCTTGGTGCCCGTCAGATATTGTATGGAGCGCGAGGCATGGTGCCTTGAACGCACGTTAAAGGGAGGCGAAGCACATAAATAAAGTCCACGGATCGACACTCGGATTAAAAGCTAACCAAATACGCCAGTTAGAACACATCTACCGGCGAAAAATCGCACCGGATTCGCTCGTTTCTCATGAAGTCGCCAGATATCTCACCGAACTCTCGCACGAAATTCGAAGGCAAATCGGAATTCTGGTTGACAGGAGGGGAAGAATTGTCTATGTGATCGTGGGAGACGCAAAATCTCTGTTTCTCCCCGACCTTGAAAGGGACTATCCCGCCTCAGGTCGTCGCCTGAGAGGGCTCAGGCTCATCCACACGCACCTCGGGGAGGAACCGCTGAGCGAGGACGACCTGACAGACCTTGCCTTGCTCAGGCTTGACGCGATCGTTGCAGTCGAGGTCGATGAAGACGGCTTGCCGGGTATCGCCCATACCGCACACGTGCTCCCATTAAATCCGCAAGGCGAAAGCTGGCGCATTCTGGATCCGCTGCCGCCCGCCAGGTTGAACATAGATTTTGCCGGCCTTATCAGCTCGCTCGAGGAAGAAATCGCCCGCAGCCAACCCCGTCGATCTCACAAGACAAAGGGTAGCCAAGCGATCCTGGTCAGCGTCGCCACCGGAGCGCTCCATGACGCGGAGGATTCCCTGGAAGAACTGCGTGAGCTTGCATCGACCGCAAACCTGAACGTGGTGGACACGGTCATCCAGAGGCGGCAGCAGCCTGACCCCCGGTTCCTTATGGGAAAGGGCAAGATGAAGGACCTGATTCTTCGCTCGATGCAGCTTGGGGCTGATATGCTGATTTTCGACCAGAACCTGAATCCCTCCCAATTGCGGGCGGTCACCGATATGACAGAACTGAAAGTGCTCGACCGAACGCAACTGATACTGGACATCTTCGCCCAACACGCACAGAGCACCGACGGGAAGATCCAGGTCGAACTCGCCCAGCTCAAGTATCTCCTGCCGAGGCTCGTGACCAAGAACACGGCCATGTCCCGCCTGACCGGCGGCATAGGAGGACGCGGTCCGGGTGAAACAAAACTCGAGATCAACCGGCGTCGGGCGCGCGACCGCATTATTCACCTCGAAAAGCAGCTTCGCATCTCGGCGAAAAATCGCAAACTGAGGCGCAACCGCCGCCAGAAAGAGAACCTGCCGATCATCTCCATCGTGGGATACACAAACGCCGGCAAGTCCACCCTTCTGAATTCGCTCACCAACAGCAATGTCATCGTTGAGAATAAGTTGTTCGCCACGCTTGACACCGCAAGCCGCAGGCTGCGGTTCCCGAGGGAAATGGAAGTGATCATCACCGATACCGTCGGGTTTATCAGGGATCTGCCGCCGGAGTTGATGGCGGCCTTCAAGGCGACCCTCGAAGAACTGGAGGATGCCGACCTGCTCCTGCATGTGGCCGATGCAGGCAGCCCATATTTTGAACAGCACATCGAGATCGTGAAGAAAACTCTGGCTGAGCTGGGTATCAACGACACCTCCCGCCTGCTCGTGCTCAACAAGATTGACACTATTTCCGACGAAACCGCGGCCAATTTGGCCCGCAGGTTCGACGGAGTGCCGATTTGCGCGCTCGACAGGGACACGCTTCATCCCCTCATAAAAAAGATGGACACCATTTTGTGGCCGCAATAGACAGATCTTTTGGGCGACCGATTCGTTTATAATAGTGAGAAAGCCATTATCCGCTCGAAGAAGGGGAACAAGGTCTTGCGGCGAAACATTTCCGATGAATCCTTGATGCAGAGTTATGCAAAAGGAGACGCCGGCGCGTTCGAGGAGCTTCTGGCGCGCCATCGCCAGCCTTTGTTCGGATATCTCTGCCGGATGGTGGGAAGCCGCGAACTTGCCGAGGATGTTTTTCAGGAGGTATTCATCCGCGTGATAAACGCCAGGAGCCGGTACAAGAAAAGCGCGAAATTCACGACCTGGCTGTATCGGATCGCGCGGAATACGTGCATCGACGCGCTCCGGCGGGAAAGCTACAGAAAAACGGAATCGCTCTCCAAACCGGCGCGGGCGGGCGGCGATTCCGAAATGACGCTGCAGGAGGTTTTGCCAAGCGCCAATCCGGGCCCCGACGAGGAGTTCGACCGCCGGCAGTTTTCTGAGACCTTGAAAAAATGCATCGACCGCCTGAATCCGGAACAGAGAGAGGTTTTCGTGCTGAGACAATACCAGAATCTTCCGTTCCAGGAGATCGCGCGTGTGAGCGGTACATCCGAAAGCACGGTGAAGAGCAGGATGCGGTATGCCCTGAAAAATCTGCGCGATATGCTCATCGCCGAAAACGTGGTCGAGGGGGTGACCCTCTGATATGAACTGCGAAAAAGCACAATCACTTATGCTTGATCATCTGTACGGTGAACTCAGGCCGCGGAAGCAGGCGGGCCTCATGCGGCATCTGCAGGCATGCGCCGGTTGCGCCGGAGAGTTTGCGGCACACAAGGCCACCGCCTCGACGTTCAAGAGGCTGGAGATTGAAGAACCACCGTCCGGCATCACGAGAAGAATTGCCGCGATGGCCGCCGAGGACATCGAGCAGCATGCGCCTGCCCGCGCCCGAAGCGCCTGGTACTGGAAACCGGCCATGGCTACTGCGGCCGCAGTAGCGCTCGTCACGATCACGTTCATCTCTATGCCATATGTACAGAGAAGCGAAAAAGCCGACGCGCTCAAGATGACCGCAATGAAAATGGAAGAGCCGTCACAAATGGCAGAACTAAAGGAATCGCGAGGGTCCGCCGTCCCCGAGGACGCTGGAAGTATAGAGAGAAAGGGATTATTGGATTATGATGTTTCCTCCGAGCCTATGGCTGAATCGGCGCCTGCGATAATGATGGGCGACATGATGGATGACAAAAGCGAGGTGGAAAGGAAATCACAATATTCGATACACGGCGCCCTTTCGACGCGATCCAACCTTGAACAGAAGCCCGATCTCGCGCTTCGGCGACTGGAGTCGCGCGATCGATCTGACATTCAGCCGCCTGCAGCGCCGGCGCCAACACTCGGAAGATCGATCTCCAACGGTTTCTATGCAGCCTCCGGAGCGGCCACACCGCAGAAACAGGTTCTTTCGGAGACGGAAGAGATGCCGGCTGAGAAGCTCATGTATGCAGGGGCGGATGAAGCCAAAGACCTCCAGGAATTTACATTCAAAAAGGCAAAGGAAGACTCGGCGAAAGAAAACGTCCTATTCGACGAACGCGAAATGGATACAATCGCCGCGAATTACCGGCAGACGATCGGCGGTGAGGGCAATGAGGCCATTCCGCCGGAGGCATGGTTCCAGCTTGGGAAGAAGTATCAGGACTCCGATCTTTGTGAAAAGGCTGTTCCCGTCTACGAAGAGATCATCGAGAACTATCCCGATTACGCGGAGATGGCCAACGTACACATCGCCATTGGCAATTGTTATCTGATGATGGGCGAGATAGAAAATGCGCTGCTGAGCTTTAAGCTGGTCTACAAGGACTTTCCTGCCAGCCGCGAGATTGCGCAGGAAAAAATACTC
>CAYZZY010000112.1:0-8922 GCA_964482745.1 uncultured bacterium | reverse complement strand
ATCAGTGAATTCTTCGGCATTAGAGTAGATAGGGGAACGATGGCAATAAACCGGTTATTTCAAGCGCCATCAAAGGATTTTTGCACTGGAGGACGGATTGAGAGCCGACGACGCGCCTTCAGACAAATGAGAGGAGATCGGAATGGCCAAAAAGACAATTGACCAGGTTCACGACAAGGAGACCGATCGAAAGTTCCAGCAACAACAGCGGCGGTTGAACAGAAAGTGGACAAGAAACGCCGTGAGCGGTATCGTCGTGCTCGCGGTGGCATTTGTGATTCTACAATTCACGCCATATCGCGATCTCCCCTACGAGATTTTTGACACTGTGAAGAACGCGGTTCAGAATTTTTTCTCTTCCGGACCGGCGGCGCCCGCCGAACCCAACCCGAAATACTGGTAGGATCTGAAGACACTGTATCCATCGAAGATCGCGCCGGGAAAGAAGTACTCTGCAGATCAGAAGTAGGGAAAGGCAGTTCTCGGAAAAGGCCTTTTCGACTTCAATCCAATCGCGTCAGCCGTGCGGTGACAAACCGCTTGTCAATGCTCACCTTCTCGCCTCTTGAGGCCGGCGCATCGAACATGACATCGTGCATGACCTCCTCCATGACAGAGCGAAGCCCCCGCGCTCCCAGACCAGTCTTCATCGCGTAGTCGATTACCGCTCTGAGGGCTTTATCGGTAAATTTCAGACTGATATCGTCAAGGCCGAGGAGATGTATATATTCCTTGAGGATGGAGTCGGGCGGTTCTTTGAGTATACGCATCATGTCATCGGAAGTGAGGGACTCGAGTTCGACAACCACCGGCAACCTGCCGAGGAGTTCGGCCAGCATCCCATACTCGAGCAGGTCCTTTGTCGTCACCCGCTTACGATTCGGGTCCTTTTGCGCCGCCTTCTTGTCCCTGAATCCCAGCGGCCGGGTCAGATGCCGGATGAGCGGCATATCCGAGAACGTCCCCGCGCATATGAATAATATCTCCGATGTGTCCACCAGAACGAAATCATGCTTATTCCAGTGCTGGGTGACATTCAGCGGAACGAAGATTTCCGAACCTTCCAGCAGCTTCAAGAGCGCCTGCTGGACTCCTTCGCCGCCGATATCGCGCGCTCCAGCTCCCGTTCGAGCGCCGTGGGCGCGCCTGGCGACCTTGTCGATCTCGTCGATAAAGATGATCCCGCGTTGTGTCTCTTCGATGCGGCCGCCGGTCTTGAAAAGCAGGTCCGCCACCATTACTTCCACGTCTTTTCCGTAATAGCCGGCTTCGGTGTATTCCGTGGCGTCAACAACGGTGAAGGGCAGATCAAGCACGGTCGCCAGGTTTCTGGCTATGTGTGTCTTGCCGCATCCGGTGGGTCCGATAAGCAGGACATTGGACTTCTTTATCAGGTTGGGCTCGCCGTCTTTTTTGTTGAAGATGCGCTTTTGATGGTTATACGCGGCAACGGCCACCATGCGTTTGGCGCGTTCTTGCCCAATGACGTACTGATTCAGATGATCGTAGATTTGTGCCGGTGTGAGAAGGTCGGGATATTCGCGGCGGGCGGCCTTCATACAATGCTCCTGTGCTTCCTTTTGCCTCAGCAGCTATCTGCGCGTTGCCAATCGTAGCACTTCGGCCGGGCTTTGTCAATCGCACAGGAACATGTCACATATGCGGAAATCCAAAATGTCGACAAACAATCCTGGGGGACAATCCTTCTGTCTTCTTTGTAGATATCAGGCGGCCGGCATTACGACTTGAAAGCTGCATCCGCCATTCGATCCGCTTTCAACCCATATCCGCCCGCCATGGAGGACGACAAGTTCTTTGGTGATCGCCAGGCCGAGCCCGGTACCGCCTTTATGACGGGTAATGTGGTTGTCCACCTGATAGAATTTCTCGAACACCCTGTCCTTTTCGCCATTGGGTATGCCGATGCCGTTGTCGATGACGGTGAGTCTTACGTCTTCAGCCTCACGAGCAAGACGGATCAACACGGCGCCGCCGGTTCCCGCGTATTTGAGCGCATTCGAAAGCAGGTTGGAAAGGATCTGCATCAGTCTTTCTCGATCGCCCATCACGGCGGTCGCGTCGTCCGGCGCCAACACCTCGGTTCTCAGATCAATGCTATTCTGGAGAGCCACGACCTCGAATAATTCCACCGCCTGCCTCACTACTTCCACAAGGGGGACAGGGGCAAAAACTACATCCAATTTTCCGGTTTTCACCTTCTGCATATCCAACAGGCCGGAAATCAATCCGGTAAGGCGATCACATTCCTCATTGATAATGGTCAGATACCTTCCGACGGTCTCTTCGGAGAGCCTCCGCGTTTCATCATGCAGGAGCACTTCGGTCAGACTCTTGATGGAAGTAAGAGGGGTACGCAGTTCATGGGAAACAATAGAAACAAAGTAGTTCTTTGCTTCGTCTAATCCCCTGAGTTCTTCCTCGATCCGTTTGCGCTCGGTAATATCCTTCGCGATACCTGAGACGCCCATAACTTTGCCGTCTGCGCCATGTATCGGGGAAAGAGTCAGCGCAATCTGAATCTCCTGATCGTCCTCCCTCAGGATGGGGGACTCGACCGTGACGATGTCCTCTGAACCAAGCACGGTTGCGATATTTTCCCGCAGAGAAGAAGCGTCATTGGGCGCCACCAGACTGAAGACTGTTTTCCCGAGCACGCTCTCCTTTCCACGCCCAAAGATCACATTTGCTCCTGTGTTCCAGGAGACAATTCTATGATCGAGGTCGAGCGTGAAGATGGCATCCCCCGCCCATTCGACGAGATTCTCAAGATAATCTTTTGTCTTTCTTACTTCTCCATAGAGACGGACATTCTGGATGGCTACAGCGATCTGTCCCGCAATGATATGTATAATACGTTCCGTATCGCCGCCGAACGCGTTTCGATAGGGGCTAGTCATCGTAAGAACGCCAACCGTTTTGCCCTCCGCTATAAGCGGGAACATCGCGAGAGAACCGACACCGGACTTATCTTCTGAAAACAGGGCAAAACGCGGGTCATTTCGGGTATCGTCGACAAAACACGGCTTTCCGGAGGCTGCAACGTTGTCTACGATTTGCTTCATGAGTTCGAACAACCTGTCATCCGGCTCGAAAGGCATTCCCCCGCTTCTGGTGTGTATTTCAAGTCCCCCGACTTCGGTATTGTACAGCATAATCGAGCCGCTCTCGGCGCCCACAATGGTGATGACCTGGTCAAGAATCTCTTTGAGAGGATCCTTGGTCATTATGGCCCGGTTCGTAATATCCGTAATGAGTCGAAGCAGGGAGATCTCCTCAATCTTCTTCTCGAGCATCTTGTTCGTGTCGACATTGACAGATCGGTAAACGGCCAGTTCCTTTTCCATGCGGCCGAGTTTATCCCTGGCTTCACGCAGCTCACCGGCAAGCAAGCCGACCTGCCGCAACAGGCCCTCTCCCGACTCAATCATAGCGCTGTCCACATAACCGGCGTTCGGGATTTCTTCAGAAGGAAAAGCCTGGAGCAATTTCAACGCTTGCGCTATATATTGTTCCGTGGAATTGGCCACGCCGATCCCCTTTTCCCGGTCTTCGATAACACCCCGGTCATTTACCCAAACTTCAGATGATTGCAGTTACACCGGTTGAATTCCTGATTCTCTGTTCCAGCTTGAGAAGGAGGTCCGCCTTATCTTCCGGTCGAACCCCTATATCCGCCTCGCCATCAATGTCGGAAATGGAGCGTTGTGCGGTCTTCAAGTTTGCATATTCCAGGCACAGCGCATCTGCGGCATGAACCACTTTCACCAGATCGGGCGCCTCCTCGGCAGTTTCCGGGCGATGATGGCAGCGAATAGCTTCGCTCAGGCTGACCGGCAGATTCCATTTTTCGGATACCCAGTATCCGATATCGGCATGGTCGAATTCATAGAGCGACCTTTCCGCCTCGTGGAACTTCTCCCCGGATTCATTCATGCGGGCCTGAATGGCGAAAAACATGCTGCTGAAGTACTGATCGAGCACCACTTTCCCGATGTCGTGCAGCAGGCCTGCCGTGAAGGCTCCTTTGTCGTCAACGCGCCACTCCTTCGCAAGGATATCGCTCATTGCGCCGCACATAAACGAATGGTTCCAATGTTTCAGCCGGTGGTCCGCCTTCGGCCCGCCGAACATATCGAGCACCGAGATCGCAAGTGAGAGACGCCTGATTTCATTAAACCCGAGCACCACCACGGCGTCTGAGACTTTGACAATCTCTCTGTAGAATCCGTAGTAAGCTGAATTGACCATCTTCAAAATCTTGGCTGTCAGCGACGCGTCATCTGCTATTTCCTTGGCAAGATCGATCGCGGAGGAATTATCATCGGTGATGATCTCCATTATCTTCATCATCACATGAGGAAGGGTGGAGATCTCTCGTATCTCCATCAGCTTCTTCTTGAACTCTTTGACAGACTCGACCATAGAATCACTCATCATTAACACAAATGCCTACCTGCAGTCTATTTTCAGAGCGGAGAACTATCCGCTCGGCCGGCCATGCCACTTCAAGCCGGGGGCCGCAATCTCAGCCCCGGAGCAGACCGATACACGGCCACCTGGTAGTGACATGAAAATATCATGCCAAAACGGATCTCTCTTCTTTCCGCGAAAGCCCCTTTCCCGGCCATCAGAGGCGTAACGGGGGTTTTCTTCCTGTAAAAGTCGGCTGCGCCGTGCTATAATATGATGCGTCGCGGGCACGGAAGCATAGGGGGGAATTGCCTAAGTCTTTATTAAAAAACACGTTGCACTCTTTGCCCAGGCGATTATCAGTTATCTCCCGGCCACGGCAAGGGGCTGCCAAAACCTTTATCCGTTCCCCGATAGAAAGATACTATTTCGCTCGGGTCTTGTGTCAGGCATCGAAGGATTTAAATCAGAGCCTTCACAAAGGTCCAAAAACGGCGAAAAAATGCGCAAGATTGTCGTTTCCTTTCAGATGCTCCAAAATGAGGATATCCGATGAAGAAACCAAAGACGAATGGTAATGATCCGGCGCGTGTGTCCCTTACGCGTTGTGGCGACTATGCTTCTGACAGGATGTACAAGGCTGTCAAAAAGTCGGTCGACGAATTAGGGGGGATCGACCGATTTGTGAAAAAGGGCGATCACGTGCTTCTCAAGCCCAACCTTCTCATCAGCAGGCCTGTGGATAAGCACGTGACCACTCATCCCGAGATCGTGCGAGCGGCCATAAAGCTGGTTAAGGAAGCGGGCGGCAAGCCGATAATCGGGGACAGCCCTGCTATCGGAAGCGCCTTAAAAGTTGCCTCGAAGTGTGGTATTGCGAACGTTGCAAGCGAAGAGAGAGTCGAGGTCGTCAATTTCAATCGCCCGGTAGAGGTGGATAATCCGTCAGGGATCCAATACAAGAAGTTTAAGCTCGACCAGGCCGTTCTCGACGCCGATGTCATCATAAACCTGCCAAAACTGAAGACGCACGGGCAGATGACTCTCACGCTGGGCGTGAAGAACCTCTTCGGGGTTGTGCCGGGCACGCGAAAATCGCAGTGGCACCTGGCCGCCGGAACCGACCGGCTGCATTTCGCGCGGATGCTGGTTGATCTTTACCGAAAAGTCTCACCCCGACTCACAATTATGGATGGAATCATGGGGATGGAGGGGAACGGCCCGCAAAACGGCGACCCGAAGAAAATTGGACTTGTCATTGCGTCGGAAGATGCGGCAGCCCTCGACGCAGTCATCTGTGAGATAGTGGGACTCAGTCGTGACCGCATGCCGACGACCCTGGCCGCCGAAGAGATGGGAGTCGGCCAGACGCACCTGGATAAGATCACGATCGCGGGTGAATCCATCGAGAACTCGCGGATAGGGAGCTTTGTCCTGCCCGAGACCGGTGATTTAATGAGCCTGTTCCCGGGATTTCTCAGGGAACCGCTACGTGACTGGCTCACGCCACGACCGGTCCTCAACCCCAAGAAATGTGAAATGTGCCTGATATGCGTCAAGAACTGTCCCGCAAAGGTCATTTCTCCCCACAGGGATTCCCTGCGATTCGATCTCAAGAAGTGCATCCGCTGCTTCTGTTGTCAGGAGATGTGTCCGGAAGGCGCGATAACGGTCGGCGCCGGCCCACTTGCGAGGGTGCTGCGCCTGTGAGGCGCCGCGGCCTGCCGCATTGTCTCTCTATCGTAATCAATAGCAGTTGACTTGGAACACGCTTCATGGTATGGTTTTTCGCAAAAAAGCGAACGCGCATACCAATGACCGCGTGAAGGTTCGGCATGTATCGACGGCCTGACTCTGCTGAAATATCCGGGACAACAATGACAATTCGAGGAGGAGACTTGGCTGATGGCGAAGGAACAGTGGAGCGGTAGAACTGCATTTGTGCTGGCTGCCGTCGGCAGCGCTGTCGGTCTTGGAAACCTCTGGAGGTTTCCCTATGTCGTCTATGACAGCGGGGGTGCGGTTTTTTTGATCCCATGGCTCATCGCCCTGGTTACGGCAGGGTTCCCGCTGCTTGTCCTGGAGATGGCCGTTGGATGTTGGGGGCGCGACCACTGGAATGTCAGCGGCGCGCCTGCTGCTTTTGGGGGCCTTCGTTCCCGAATGCGATGGATCGGCTGGGGCACCCTGGGCAACGGTTTCATTATTGTTTGCTACTATGTCATGATTATGGCGGTAACGATCATTTATTTGAAGGACTCCTTTTTTCTCTCCTGGGGTGATGACGCCGGAACCCATTTCGTCAAAGGTGTCCTTCAACGCTCGGCGGGCCCGTTTGACATCAACAAGATTGTTCCCGCCATATTCGTCGGCCTGCTGATTTCCTGGATTCTGATCTATCTCGCAATATTCAAGGGTACCAAAGTGGTCAGCAAGATTGTAAAGTGGACGGTGCCTTTGCCTGCGCTTATGCTTGTAGTTTTTGTCATTCGGGGTTTGACGCTGCCCGGAGCCTTTCAGGGTCTGGCCTTCTATCTAAGACCGGAATGGTCAAAGCTCTTGGAACCGAATGTCTGGTTAACGGCATATTCCCAGGTGTTCTTCAGCATCACACTCGCTTTCGGCGTCATGCCCGCCTATGCCAGTTACCTTCCAAAAAAATCGGATATCAATGCCAACGCCCTGTGGGTAGTCGCGCTCGACGCATCCATAAGCTTTATCGCCGGGTTCGCCGTATTCACGGTTCTGGGTTTCCTTGCCATGCAGCAGGGTGTCGCGGTATCGGAAGTCGCCACCAGCGGCCCGGGCCTGGCCTTCGTCACATACCCGACCGCCATCAGCCTGATGCCTTTCCTGCCAAAACTTTTTGGGTTCCTGTTCTTCCTGACACTCATTACTCTTGCAATTGACTCTGCCTTCTCGCTGGTTGAGGCGCTTGTTGCAGGGTTCAACGACTACATTCCGCTCAAGCGTGAAACGACGACCTTCATCATCTGTCTTGTGGCCATGATAATAGGGTTTCTTTTCTGCACCGACGCGGGGATTTATTGGCTCGACATCGTTGATCATCACATTAACAATTTCGGTCTCACGACTTTCGGACTGTTTGAGTGCATCGCGATCGGCTGGTTCGTCGGCGCTGAAGATATGAGAAAATATATCAACGAAAACTCCGACTTCAAAATCGGCCGATGGTGGAACGTCTGTGTGAAATACATAACTCCCATCGTTCTGATATTCATGATTGGCACGATGATGGTTCAGCGCCTGCGAATACCTTACGAGGGATACTCGCAGTGGGCCCTTCGTGTCGGTGGATGGGGAACAATCATCCTCGTTTTTATAATTGCCTTCCTCCTGCCAAGAATTTTTCGCAATCATCAGAGCAATCGTGAGGCAGTCGAGGATTAGAGAACTCTTTGTGGACCCCGGCCGCATTCCGCGAACCGGGGCTTTCTCCCTGGAGGATAACGGACCGGACCCGATCTCATAATAACCAGGTATCCTCACCAAATCCATGCTTTCAACGACCGAAGGGCTCGACCGCAAGCGTATCAATGCCTGGTGCATGTATGATTGGGCGAACTCCGCATTTGCGACAACAATCCTTGCCGCGGTATTTCCCATTTATTACAGCACCGTAGCGGGCTCAACACTGCCGGGCAACCGCGCAACCGTCTACTGGGGCTACACTGCGTCTCTCGCCCTTCTGACCGTTGCTCTTGCCGCCCCTATTCTTGGGGCGATCGCGGATTATGCCGGAGCAAAGAAGAAGTTTCTCCTCGTCTTTGCCGCGATCGGTATCCTTTCCACCTGCCTGCTGGCAACGGCGGGGGAAGGCGATTGGGCAAGGGCCTCGGTTTTCTTCGTGATCGGTTATATCGGATTCTCTGGAAGCATCATATTCTATGAATCGCTCCTGCCTCACATTTGCAGACCTGAGGATATCGACCGCGTTTCGTCGAAAGGATACGCGGTCGGCTATCTCGGCGGCGGACTGCTTCTTGTTCTGAACTTCGCATGGATACTCAAGCCGAAACTCTTCATGATGGCAAATGCAGAGATGGCATCTCGCGTTTCATTTCTCAGTGTCGGTGTCTGGTGGGCGCTCTTTTCGATACCGCTCTTTCGGCATGTGCCGGAGCCGAGCGGAAAACTCGGCGCGGCGCCGGAGAACCCTGTTCGGGGAGGATTCCGCAGGCTCTCCCATACCGTTCGCGACATCCGACAATATAAAGAACTGATGAAGTTTCTGATTGCGTTCTGGATTTACAGCGACGGCATTGGAACGGTCATCAAAATGGCGGCGATCTATGGCACCGAAATCGGGATTGGGAGATCGTCTCTCATCGGCGCGCTGGTGCTCGTGCAATTCATCGGCATCCCCTGCACAATGGCGTTTGGTTATCTGGCAAAACCGCTCGGGACAAAGCGGGCCATTTCTCTGGCGCTGGGGATCTATTGCCTTATTGCAGTCGGAGGGTTCTTCAT
>CAYZZY010000111.1:0-9050 GCA_964482745.1 uncultured bacterium | reverse complement strand
CCTCCACCGGATCCTTCCGGTATCTTGGGAGCCAATATTGCGCCTCCGCCGGATACTTCCTCTTTCGAAAGAAACGGCTCCTCCTTAGACAGCATGGAAAGTGAAACAATCAGAACCGGAACGAGGAAGAGAAGCACGATGACAAGAATGATTATTCGCATTGATCGTCACCTTTCCTGCTTATCTGGGGATTTTGATTGATATATAAATAATTCTATACTCCTGTGGGCAAAACGTCAAGTCGGAGCATCGGTATTTACAAATGATTATGCCCGTGCTAGATCATTTCTCTGATTGAGTCTCTCGAACCGCCTCCCAGAGCAGTTCGGCCACGTTTTTGACTTGAATGTCCCGATCGCCTTTGAGAGCGTTAATGCCGTCCTCCAGCATGGTACGACAGAAGGAACAAGCAACGGCAACCACATCCGCCTGTGTCTCGAGCGCCTGCCGGGCTCTTTCCCTGTTCACCCGTTTCTCAGGCGGCTCTTCGGCGAAACTCATGCCTCCTCCACCACCGCAGCAGAAACTGTTCTCGCGGTTCTTTTCCATCTCAATCGGCGTGCTGCCCGAAGAGATTTCAATCAGATTGCGGGGCGCATCGAAGATGTTATTGTGGCGTCCCAGGTAGCACGGATCATGAAAGGCAACCTTCCGGTTTGATGGCCTCACAACAGACAGCTTGCCGTCCTGCACCAGCCGGACAAGGTACTCGGTGTGATGATATACCCTGTAGTTGCCCCCAAGCCGGGGATATTCATTGCAGAGCGTATTGAAAGCATGAGGACAGGGGGTGACGATCGTTTTG
Source organism: uncultured bacterium (assembly GCA_964482745.1). Classification (GTDB taxonomy): domain Bacteria; phylum Abyssobacteria; class SURF-5; order SURF-5; family SURF-5; genus CAYZZY01. The sequence goes on along the minus strand of CAYZZY010000111.1, from coordinate 8,245 downwards.
ACACCATATCGATTGAGCGTCTCGATGTTTTCCTGTGCCATCGTCTCGAACAGGAACTCGTTGCCGACTCGACGCGCCAGATCGCCGGTGCTCTTTTCCTCTCTGCCGAGGATAGCGAATTTGACCCCGGCGCTTCCGAGGAGTTGAGCCAGCGCGCGCGTTTCCTTTTGACCATGTTCCTGCAGCGCTCCGGCTGATCCAACCCAGAGCAACACCCCGGCATCCCTGGTCTCGGATATCAACGGCACATCCAGTCCCTTGGCCCAATCGAGGCGCGTCGCCTGAACTCCCCTGAACGGATGTCCCCGATTCTCCAGCGACATGACCGCTTCCTGGATGGTCTCGGGAAAATCCGCCTCTTCCATCACCAGATAACGGCGCAGGTCAACGATCTTGGGCATCTGTTCGATATATACCGGGCAGGCCGCGACGCATGCCGCACACGTCGTACACTCCCACAGCGCCTCGGGAGAGACCGCGGTCGAGGGATCGACTATCGACGCGGCCCCCTCGCCGTTCTCACTATCCGCCGCCGGATGGTTTGCGTGCATGAGAGAGCGCAGATGAAGAATGATATCCCTTGGTGACAGGGCTTTGCCCATCGTGTTTGCCGGGCAGACGTCTGTGCATCTGCCGCATTCGGTGCAGGCGTCAAGGTCGAGGAGATCCTTCCATGTGAAACCGGAAAGATCCTTGACGCCCAGCGTATCGGCCTCTTCAAAATCGATTGATTTCAGGTTCGCGCCGATGGGATTCAGATTTGCGGTGTATATGTTCAGGGTCGATGTCAAAACGTGCAGCATCTTTGTATAGGGAGTCCAGGCGATGAATCCGAAGGACAGCACAAGATGGAACCACCACGTTCCGAGGTGGGCCGCACGCATAGTCTCTGGATCCATAAAAGAGCGCAGGAGCCGGGCAGCCAGATAGCCGATGGGCGACCATGCCGCCCATGGATCTTCAGTGACCGCTATCCGCCAGCCTTCCAGGAGAAAGCCCGTGAGCGTTATGATAAAGAGAATCACGAGGATGAGGGATGCCTCGAACGTATAAACGAGTTTAGCAGGCTTGTCTACCCATCGACGGGCGGCTGCCATGACAATACCGACAAGCATCAGTCCGCCGAACACGTCCACCACGAAACTCTGGTAGTAGAGGTAGAAATGGCCCTTCATCAGCTCGATGCTCAGGTCGTATTGGATCAATACCACGATAGTGGCAAAGGTGAGAACGATGAATCCGAAAAAGATAAAGCGGTGAAAGGCGCCGGAATAGGTTTCTGTTGCAAGGCGGCTCTGGACGACAGCATGCCGAAGCAATAATCCAAGCCGCTTAAGAGGTTTGTCGAACCGGGCCTCAGGCCGGCCTTGCCGCCAGAGCATGACGTGGCCATAGATACCGTAGCCGGCGATCAGGACAGCGGGCAAAAGCAGGACATACATCAGCCATACATGGGAAATGTTCCAGCAGATCTCTCGCGTCGCTTCGCCCGGATTCATCATTCTTTGAACTCTTTGAGTTTGTTGATGAAGCCCGGCACTACCTCTTTCCAGTCGCCGATGACCCCGTACTCGGCCTCTTTGAATATGTTCGCTTCATCGTCCTTGTTTATGGCGACGATTGTGCCGGCGCTGTAGCAACCGGCCATATGCTGGCTGGCGCCCGAAAGGGCAATGGCAATGTAAAGGTCAGGAGTGATCACCTTGCCGGTCAGCCCTATCTGTTTTGTCGAGGGCATCCAGCCGTTATCAACTGCGGCTCGCGTGGCGCCCACTGCGCCTCCGAAGATCCCGGCCAACTCTTCAAGCTGCGCGAAGTCCTCGGCGCTGCCGATGCCCCTGCCTCCACCGATCACCACTTTGGCAGCTTCCAGCTTGATTCCTTCCACCTGCTCGGGCGCTTTTTCGATTACCTTTGTTCTTATCGCTTCTTCGCTTATCTCGAGATCAACAACGATGATCTCTCCTTGCCTGGAGGTATCCGGCTCCGGAGCCGTCATCGATTTGGCCCTGACCGTTGCTATCTGGGGGTTGTATTCGGTGCTGTAAATCGCCTGCGCGTTCCCGCCGTAGACGGGCTTGGTTTGCAGCAGCCGTTTTGAATCAGGATCGATCTCAAGATCTATGCAGTCCATGGTGGCTGCTGTATCCAACATGAAGGCGAGCCTGGGGGCCAGATCGCGGCCGACGAAGGTCTGCCCCATAATAAGAACCTGAGGCGACGCCTGTTTCGTCACCTTTTCCATCGCGGCTGCAAAAGAATCCGTCCGGTAATCAGCCAGGATCGGATCGTCTACAACGTAGACCTTGTCGGCTCCAAAGGCGATGGTTTCCTTTGCCGAATCGCTTATCCCGCTGCCGGCGAGTACGGCGCTCAAGTCATCGCCAAGATCGTCGGCCAGCTTCCGGCCGCAACCCAAAAGCTCGGTCGAGATCTCCGCAAGCTTTCCGTCGGCAACCTCGCAATAAACCATCACTCCTTTGAAATCATCCATATGTTTTATTCCTTCCACTCTCCAGGAGTTCTTCGGTTCATCGAGCGTGAGTGAGAAGCCCCCTTTTTCTCATAAACTACAACCGGGCGGGACTCAAGTGCTCCATCATGCGCCTTAGGCCGAAAGCCGCCTTGCCGTCGGATATGAGGTCGGCCATGACCTTTCCCGTTCCTGCGCTCTGTGTCATCCCCAGCGTTCCGAATCGCGCGGCTATATAGCCGTTCTCCCATTCCGGAAGACGGCCCAGTACGGGCTTGTTATAGACAGGTCCGGGCGCCCACCCCTCCAGGTCACCCCTGTGTTCCACCAACCTGGCATCCTCCAACTCGGGGAGCATCTCGATTGCGCCTTCCAGTATCCGCATCTTCGTTTCTTCCGACAATCTGCTGTCGAAATCATGCACAAAGTGGGGTTGGCCGGCAATGCCCATTATCACATCACCATTGACTTTCGAGACAATCGCGTTTACGCCGTTCGTAAGATAGTGAAGCGGGAGGTTCTCGGAAGGTTCCATTCGCAGGCACTCTTCCATGTTCACCAGTATTGGGATCTCTTTCCCGAGCCAGGATGTGCCCTGTCCCGTCCAGGGGCCCATGGCGATCACCACCGCGTCCGCCTCGATCTCGGTCCCGGATGCAAGCTTGACCGATGTTATTTTTTCTGCCTTCGTGCCGAATCCGACGACTTCACCCTGTTTGACATCGGCCCCCATTTTTTCCGCCGCCTGGGCCAGGCCGAGCGTATATTTGTAAGGCTCCCATTGGAGACAGGGAACCTGCATTGCTCCCCTGACCTCGTGGCTGATTGAGGGGAACAGCTTTCTGACATCGTTTTGATCAAGCCATTCAGCTTCGTAAAAACCGTTTTCTTTCAGATATGCGACGCTTCCCTTCAGTTCTTCCGCTCTTTCGTCCGTGGTCGCAATCATCGTTCGTGGCATTTCGCCGTATTCGATATCTATTCCGCCTTTTTCCTGAATATCCAGAGTGATGTCGGCCATCCGGTGGTATCCCAGCCAGTAAAGATCGATCCAATGCCGCATGGTTTCCCCTTCCGGCATTGCAAAGAGGGTCCCCTCCATTCTCTCAGTAACGAAGTAATTCGCAGGATAAACCTGAACCGCCCAGGCCTTCCCCGAGGCCCTGGCGCCAATGGATTCGCGCTCGATTATCTGCGAGACAATCCCTTTTCTGCCCAGATGATAGGCAATAGAACAGCCGATGACTCCGCCTCCGACAATGATTACATCACTTTTCTTTGACATAGTTGATCTCCCTGAGGATCTAATGGATTATAGCCCGGATAGAGCGCCGTCTCCCTTCGTTATTACAGCAACGCTGCTTCCCTGAGCCTTGCGGCCAGGTTGGCTCCCGCCTGCTCGGGACTCTCTCCCCCTATTATCTCGCATTTGCTTTCCTTGGCCGGCTGAAACAGCTTGAGAAGCTTTGAACGCCTGCCGGCAGTGCCTGTTTTGGAAGCGTCGGCGCCGATACCAGCCGGACCCCAGACGATCGGTTGCTTCTTTTTGGCGGCGAGAACCTGTCTTACGGTGGGATAGCGAGGTTCGCCGAGTTCATTGCTGACGGTGATCACGGCGGGCAGGGGCGTCTCAACAACTTCATAACCATCGGCGGTTACCCGTTCCACGCGTGCCTTGCCATCGGCGACATCGATTTTCCGGGCCAGGGTTATCCCGGGAATCCCGAGCATTTCCGCAATGCCCGAGCCCACCTGGCCGCCGTCCCAATCGGATGCCTGCCGTCCGCAAAAAATGAGATCATAGCCGCCGATCTTCTTGATCGCCATACTCAGGGCATAGGCCGTGGACCAGCTATCGCCATCGGCAAAAGCATCGTCTTCGAGCAGGATGAGCTCATCGGCTCCCAATGCGAGAGGGTCCCTGACTGTGTCCCGGTTCAGATTCGAACCCAAGGATAATGCGGTAACCGTTCCCCCTATAGCGTCTTTGACCCTGAGCGCCGCCTCCACGGCGTACCTGTCGAAGGGACTGATCACCGACGGCACGTATGGCGGCAAAACCATCTTGTTGACCGAGCTATCGACCGAAAAACTTGCAGGCGGTTCCTCGGGATCGACCACCTGCTTGACGCATACAATCATGTTCATATTGCTGTTTCTCTCCGGCGTTTGATGAGTCCCATCTTCAACTCTGAGTCATTTCCAGATAAGCATCCACATGCTGATTGCCGGTTTTTGAGAGGCGGGATAAGGGCGTCCCGTGAGGATCTGTGGCCCACAGGGTACAGCTTCCTTCGAATGCACTCACGAGAAAAGCTGCCAGATTTTGCACATCTTTGCTCTGCGCGTTCGATGCCTCCAGACATCCGGCGACAAAATCCGCGATCATCTCCCAGTATACCATGGAATGTTGTATCGGCATCTCGCGTAATTCGTCGTCGCGCCGCGAGAGATTTCAGAATTCACAGAACGCTTCGGTCAGATCTCTGTCGGCAGCGATTTTCGTGAAGAAAAATTTATCCCCAGCCTCAGGCGCTCCCTGGGAGGTTTGCTCCGGCGCCGCCCTACAAGGGCCTGGAGGATCTCTCCATACCTAACCTATCGGTAAGCTTCCCCGACAAAAAAGGACTCACGCGATGATGCGCAAGTCCTTTCATGCCAACGGTGCCGGAGGCGGGAGTTGAACCCGCACGGGGCGAACCCCGGGGGATTTTGAGTCCCCTGCGTATACCAGTTCCACCACTCCGGCTTGTTTAAGCGCTTAAAGAATAGCAAGTTCCGTCGCCTTTGTCAATCTGGTTTTTTTGTTTTTTGCCGATCACAGGTAGAAGGGACATCGATGGCCTGCCCCTCCATCTTTCACAATTGACAGCCATCGCCGCTGCTGCTAGAATCAGGCGCAATAAAACCTTCTGTAGAAATCGCCCCGACCGAAATGGCTGGATCAAGCGAGTTCGAAAATGGAGTTATCGTGAACAAGCGAATTTTTCATGGCTGGTTTATCGTCGCCGCGTGTTTTCTGTGCATGTTGATATCGGGCGGGATCGGCTGGTTCACGTTTCCCGTGTTCCTGAAACCGCTCGAGAATGAATTCGGATGGACACGCACGCAGACGATGCTGGGCGTCGGCATATGGGCGCTGGTCAGCGGCGTTTTTTCGCCTATACTCGGGCATTGGATCGACCGTTTCGGAGCACGACGAATTGTCCTGGCAGGCGTGGTCTTTGGAGGCCTCTGTTCGTGGGGATTCGCGGAGATGCGTTCGCTCGGCCATCTGTATGCCCTCATGGTTTGTGTGGCGATCACGTCGGCGGCATCGACGTATGTGCCCATCGCCAGCCTCATCTCGCAATGGTTCGACCAGAAAAGAGGAGTGGCGATGAGCATCGCGATGATGGGTACCGGCATCGGCGGATTCATCATGCCGAATGTGTCAAACCTGCTCATCGAAACCGTCGGCTGGCGGTGGACGTATCGGATTCTCGGGGTACTGATCTGGGTTCTCCTGCCGCCCGTCGCCTTGTGGGTGCGTGGCCGCCCATCAGATATGGGGCTTGAGCCGGACGGCGGTGAGGCCGCCGAAGGAGAGCAGGACGTGTCAGTCTCCACAGAATCCGCGGAAGGATTCAGCGTCCGCCAGGCCCTCGGCACGGTAAGCTTCTGGGGTATCGGCGTCGCGGATCTGGCCGCCGCGATCGGGGTCGTGGGCATAGAGACACAGATCGTCGCCTTCTCAATCGAAGCGGGAATAGAAAACGGCGTGGCTGCCTTCGCATACAGCCTGATCCGCGCCATGATGGTGGTCGGCATGATCGCCGTAGGCCTGGCCGCCGACAGGTTCAACAGGAGACTCCTGATTACCCTCAGCTATGGACTGCCCGGTGCTGTCGTCTTTCTCCTGATCGGATTGAAATCGGCAGTTCCGCTCTTCTGCTTCGCGATATTCTACGGGATGCTTAGCGCAGGCAGATCGGCTATATGGCCGCTTGTCGTCAATGATTGCTTCGGCAAACGGGCCTTTGCAACCGTCATGGGATTTCTCATGATCTTCTCGACCGTTGGCTCCGGCATCGGCCCAATGGTCGCAGGGTACCTCTATGAGGTGTCCGGGAGCTACTACCGGGTGTTGCTGATGGTCATCGCCGCCTTCGCCGTTGCCGGAATCTCGATGGCGATCGGCGCGAAATCGGGCCGCGGCAGAAGGATAAAAAATTATTAGCCACAGAGAGCACCGAGAACACGGAGAAAAATAGAGATTGCCGCGTCGCTTCGCTCCTCGCAATGACTCGAAGGGATGCGGGAATGACAGCTTAGCCGAGGACAGCGCAGAGAATTGAGCATCGAAAATTAAATCCCCCTTCCGTCCCCCTTTTCCAAAGGGGGAGACTGCAAATCGCAGAATTCCGGGGACACGGAACCGAGAAATCCATGTCCCCGGAATCCAGATTTTGTTTGCGGCCACGCTGTGCAGCGCGGCCTTGGACGACTTCAGCGCATTTCAATCGCAATATATTTCTCGCCGACTGGCCCCTTATAATTGGAGATAGGCCGAATAAGCCTGTTGTCGGAGAGTTGTTCGAGAATATGGGCCGTCCAGCCGGCCATCCGGCTCATCGCGAAAATGGCCGTGTAGAGATCGAGCGGGATACCCATACAGTAATAGACCGAGGCCGAGTAGAAATCGACATTCGGGTCCATGCCCTTTTCTTCGCGCATGAGCTCCTCGATCCTCGTCAGCATGCTGTACCAGAGTGGGCCGCAGCCGTGCTCGCTCATCCACTTGGAGTATTTCTTGAGTATTATGGCCCTCGGATCCATCGTCTTATAGACCCTGTGGCCGACCCCCATGACGCGCCCCTTCTTTTCGAGAAGCTCGTGGATGTAGTCGTCCACCTTCTCGAGTTCGGCGATCTCGATGAGCATTTGCATGACGCGTGTGTTGGCGCCGCCATGGAGCGGTCCCTTGAGCGTTCCAATGGCCGAGGTGACGGCGGCGTATACATCGGAAAGCGTGCTCACCGTCACGCGGGCTGAGAATGTCGAGGCGTTGAGGTCGTGGTCGGCATGCAGGGTAAGACAGACATCCAGAACGCGATTGAGCACCGGCATCATCTCCTGCCCGGCAAGCATATAGAGGAAATTCTGCGCAAGACTCTTCTCCTTCATCGGCTCGACGACGGGCAATTCGTTCCGGGCCCGGTTAAAGGCGGCAATGATTGTCGGCGTTTTGGCTACCAGACGGGCGGCCTTACGCAGGTTGGCCTCCCGCGACGAATCCTCGGTCTCGGGATCGTATAATGCGAGCGCGCTAATAGCCGTTCGGAGCACGTCCATGGGATGCGACTTCGGCGGCGCCGACGTCACCAGATCGAGCACCGGCTTGGGCAGTTCCCGCTCCTCCGCGAGCAATTTGTTGAATTCCGCCAGTTCGGTTTCGTTCGGCAATCTGCCGTTCCAGAGAAGATAGATTACCTCCTCAAAGCTCGAGTATTCGGCCAGGTCATCAATCGAATAGCCGTGATACGACAGAATCCCCTTTTGGCCATCTATAAAACATATGCTCGAATCCGCCACTATGACGCCTTCGAGTCCTTTGGTTGCGGTTGCCGCTGCCATTCTCCTTACCCCTTTCTTCGATACTGCCGTCAGCCTGTGCGTTTCAATCGGATGGTTTCTATTACCAAAATGTTATGTCTTATTTCCCGTACGCGGGATACCACAGCCCGGCATAGCCGCAACCAAATATTGGCTCTGGGTACAGTCCCTATTCTA
>CAYZZY010000110.1:0-9252 GCA_964482745.1 uncultured bacterium | reverse complement strand
GTCGCCCCAGTCGTTATTGCGGCCTATGGAGAGTGCCATGTAAAAGAAGAATATCAGTATGATCGCAGCGGCGGCAGGTAATCGGCGCGCGCTCTCAGCGTTTGAGATTGCCGTCAGCCAGACCGCGATAAGAATGCAAAAGCCTATCGAAGGTCCATACAAAAAGCGGTCGGCCACAATGGCGTTGACCGGAATAATGTTCGAAACCGGCGCCATTGTCACGGCGAACCAAAAAAAGGCGAAAGAAAAATGTCTGTTCCGCCGAAAAGTGATGGCGCCGGTGGCCACTGCCGCAGCGACAATGCAAGTACTCGGGAAAACGCTCATATCGAACAATGAATATACATGCTGAAAATGGCGTGACAAGGAGAGGTCAACCGGAACGAACAGCAGTCGCGCATAGATGGCAAATGCCTTCAGCATAAGAAGAAATGTCATATATGCGCTTCCCCCATGGTAGGAGACCTGCGCCACCTTCCCCAGGACGTACGATCTCGTCAGGACGTAGATTATCGCAATGAGGACGAACGGAACAAATACCCATAATCTACGCAATCGTTCTCTGCGGTTCCACTCGGGATGAAAGTAGAGGTCGTGGCCGAGAAGGAGCGCCGGGAGAGGCATCGCCATCTCTTTGGCCAGTAATGCCAGCCCGTATGCGGCTGCCGCTCCAAAAATGAAGGCGAGCCTTCGCGCTTCGCCGGCGGCATCGGCTTTCATGTAGAGCAGGTAAGCAATGAGAAAAAAGAAGAGGAACAACACATTCCCTCGTCCCGCTATCCATGTCACGGCTTCGGTATGGACGGGATGAATCGCAAACACGATGGCGGCCGCGAAAGAAGGCCCCGAACGGAATCCGATGTTGCGGAGAACAAGAAATAAGAGAAAAACATTGAGGGTGTGAAACAGCACGTTTACGAGATGGTACCCGAAAGGGCTAAGGCCGCCAAATGCATAATTTATGGCAAAAGTGAGCGAGGCAAGCGGCCTGTAGACGTGATAGTTGACAGGCTGGGAGAACGCTTCATTCGAAAAGAGGAATTTGGATAGGGGCGTGAATGTCCTTATCGCCTCGTTGTTGTAAACAAAAGCATAATCGTCATAGATGAATTCGACCTTGAGCGAATTGGCATAGGCTAACGCGACCGCAAGCGCAAGCAGCAAGAATAGTATGCTTTGCTTTTCCCATATTACGGAGCTGGAACCTGAAGGGCCATTGGGCTGACGTGCCATGCTGGAGCTTTGGTATTCCTTTCGGGTCGGACCGGTCATGCCATCGATAGAAGTGGACAATTGATTCTAGCAAAGCGCAGAACCAAGCGTCAACAAGAAGGAAGGATTCTTTGTGGCGCCGTCGGGACCGGCTATCGGATTTCGACCGCCGCTCCAAGTTCGGAGAACCTTGTGCTGATTCGTTCGGCTTCTTCCGCGGAAACACCCTCTATTAAAAGACCGGGCGCCCCGTCGACGATATCTTTGGCGTCAGCCAGTCCGAGCCGGGTGACGGCTCGAACCTCCTTTATGACCGCAATTTCTTGCGGGCCTACACTTCTCAGAAGCACCGTGTACACGGTCTTTTCCTCGTCGACTTCATAACGGCGCTCTGTCGTTTGATCGTCCGGAAAGATCATTTTCTTTTGTGTGGGATCGATCCCGCTGGTATGTTCGTCAAGCCCTTCATGTACATGATCATGAGGCTCGTGCCCCGATTCCCCTGCTTCCGGTTCATCGTGATGATGATCTTCGATAGGGGCCTCAACCTTCCACTTTCCTCTTTCTTTGAGCATGCTCTCGAGTCGTTGGGCTTTTTCGGGATCGGCAAGCGCGCGCATGTAGTGGACAATCTTCCACTGTGTCGTCTGGTCGATCATGTCTGTCCAACCGGGCATGCCGGTGAAGCGAATCCCATTCTCCACTATCCATTTAAGCTGCCCGTCGGAATAGTCCTGGACATGGGCCGAAGTCAGGTCCGCGACGGGAGGATAGAATGCTTTTGCGAATTCAGAGTCGGCATCGCCTTCGAGATCGTGGCAGATCGCACAATGATGATTGTAGCGTTCTCCTCCTTGAAGCAGGTTCTCATCAGATGTCGCGATAGGGTCGGTCGGAGGAGCGGTTTCAGGGATCTTCAGGCTTTTCAGTTGATTGACTATATATGCCTCCAAATCCGGCGGTTCCACCGTGGCTTTTCTCCCCACCATCGAGATGCCAATGATCCCTCCTGCTATACCGCATACCACGATCCCCGCTGTCAAACCAACCAAAAATTGTTTTCCCATCTCACCAGTCTCCTGAATGATCTTCCTTGTCCAGCCAGAGCGGAATGGAATTGATATCTCTTTTTCTGACCTATAAATGAATTATAAACATAATGCTGTCATAAGGCCAATCGAGAACGAAAAAAAGGTCTTCTCCAGCATGATTCGGCGTCATTCGTGTCCAGCCTTTTCCGGAGCAAAGCCACGGTCAGATACTCTGCCCCAATATTAATCATTGATTGACGGCCTGCGAGGTGATATATTGAATTGGCTGTAATCCGATGGCCGGGTTCCGATGTTATTATCGATCTGGAGATGATGCCATGAAAATGATATATGCCAATGTCCACGATCTTGAGTGGGTTGACGGCCCGTATCCCCGCGTTAAGATGAAGGTCTTCCCGTCGGAGATGGAGAGCGGCACGTATACGATTCTGCTCGATGTACCGCCGGGGGCGGTTCTGGAACGACATGATGAACCGCTCAATGAGGTCACCTATGTTCTGAAGGGTACGGTGAGCATCGAGGGAAGACAGTACGGTGAGGGCAGCTACAACTTTACTCCTGCGGGCATGGCGCACGGTCCTTTCGAGAGTGAGGACGGCTGCCTCCTTCTCGTTACAAAATTCTCGAGATAATGTCGTTCATGAATCTTTTTCGAGGATCGAAACAGGCGGGCAGAGAGATCAGGATTCTTTGCCTTGCATCGTCACATTTCGCGCTGGGGCGCGACGGCCGGCTCGCGCGGAATGGGCGGCACCTCCGCATCCTCGGGAACAAGGGCGTCGGGAGCGACAGTAATGGGATGATCCGCCAGCATTTCCTCGGTGGCGGGGATGGCCTCGTAGAGAATCAATGTTGCGGCCCGCCTGTTTTCTCGTCGTCCTTCTTCGGTCTCGTTGGATGCCTCCGGGCGCGATTCCCCGTATGCTTTGATCTCGAAGATATCTTTCCGGATTCCGTGCCTGTTTGTCAGATAATCGATTACAGCCTGGGCGCGCCTTCTTGAAAGATTCACATTATATTCCTCGGACCCAATCGAACAGGCATGGCCTTCGACGATTAACCACACCGGTTCTCGCTCTTTTATGAATTCGGCAAGCTGAGCGAGTTCGTCATGCCATTCGTCTTCGATGAGGGCGGAATCAAACTTGAAGAGAAGCTTTGTGGGGATGACGCGGCGGACAACGGGAATCTCAAATGGTATCTCAGCCGGCGCCGCGATTTCCATCTCCGGCAGGGTGAATGGTTCCGGCTCCAGTCTCGGGAGATCAAGCGGTTCCGCCTCCAGTTTCGCGGCCCCTACTTCCAGAGGTCGGTCTTCATACTCGAGCTGCAGACAGTCGCCGACCATGAAGGTTTCATAGCGTACGCGCGGATTCTCCTGTGCCGACGCGAATTCAATCATACGGCCAATGAGGATATCATCCTGCACGTCGATGACTTGCAGTCGGCCCAGGTAGAGCTTCAGCGGGTGTTTCCGGTCGGTTCCTTCCCTTACGGTTTCCGGTCGGTATACCTTGAAGAAGCTGTTCCTGGGCGCCTCCATGCTCATTCTCGACGCGATATATACGTCGACCGGCGCTGCTCTCTCTATCTTTATTCCCTTTGTGGCGGCGTCGATCACCACGCCGTCACAGCCGACAGTTTCCCCCTGTACAACCGAGATTGGGAAAAGCAGCAACCATGCTGCCAAGAGAAGGGAACTCTTCTCTTTGTATCTCATCCTATGCCTTTAATCCACCTGCGATTCGGAGAATTCCGACGATCACCAGTATCAACCCCAGGCGAAGTGCAAAGCTGATAAAGTAGACGAACGTCTGGCTGCTGAGTGTGGAAACCTGGGTAAAACCCATGAAGTAGCTTCCTGTGAACCCGGGTCCGGTGAAGGCCAGCAGAGCGTAGATCCCATAAGAGAGGAACCCGATAAGCACAAGGTCGGCTCCGGGCACAGACTTGTAATGCTTCGAACTCACATATATGCCAAACAGGCAAAAGAGAAACATGATTATGAAAGAGCCATTTTCGATGATCAAAGCGGCAAGTTCACTCATTCTGTTGCCTCCCCTTCTGATCGCCTCGCAACATGTTGCAGAATCAATCTTTTGCTCACGCCCACAAGCAATATGATCGCCAGGAGTTCCAGCACGCCCCCAATGGTTGCCAGGTCACCGAAGCGATAGATCATATCCAGAGTTGCTTGTTCGATTTTCCCCGCAGCCACCCCCAACTGCGCCGGCGCATGCAGCTTGACAACCTTCAAGCAGATTGGCATGAGGATCGAGGTCAGAAGTAGAAGGACAAGACTGATGATAAAGAGCTTCTTTGGGCCCTTATCCTGAATCGACCGAAAAGCAAGGGCGATTGAAACCACACATGTCACCCCCAGGGCGATGCTTACCCCATTGTACAGCGATGCAGATGTCAACATCCGAACCTCCTTTCAAGAAAAGCCCAACGTTTTCCTGACGATTGCGACCGAACGGCGCTTATGCCGAACCTTCGGTACCGCTGTCCCGGGCTGACAATTTTTTCTCTTATGCGAGAAGACGCAGTACCATTGTCTTGATCAGTTGTACAGCAAAGAAAGCCACGAAAGGAGAGATATCTATCGTTCCTCCGATCGGGGGAATGACTCTTTGAATCGGATTGAGGACGGGATCTGTCAAGGCGCTGAGAATGCGTACAAACTGATTCCTTTGATCGATCCTGGTCCACGACAAGATGGCACGCGCGATGATGAGCAATGAATAGATTTCGAGAAGATTTGCGATGAGGATGCCGATTGTCATGATCGTGGGAGTCCATTTTAGTTCCGGCCACTTGATCCGCGGATCGAGATCAGATCATCATACGTTTGTCGCTTGGCCGGATATAAACCAACCCATACGCATGAATACGATTCAGACGCTGCCGGTCTTATGTCCTGGTTGCACCCGCGGTTTATGATATCGATCTCAGTTAGTGCTTTCTAGTGCGTGACCGGCATCGCAATATTCTACAAACTACCATAAATCAGTCTATTATGCAAGCCGAAGAATGTGCCTTATGGACTTGTGCCGAATGACCGCTCAAGTTTTCGTAGAGGAAGTGGTCTTACGGCATTTCTGCACGATACTCCCTAAGGCTGGAAAGAGGCTCTCAGCCCGGCAATAGCCGAACGATATATGTGCGAGAGAAGTTCCTGGAGATTGACCGGTTAAGGCGCAGCGAGGAGGGCACGTCAGTCTTATGCAGTGATCCCCTCTGAAAACAAGCTGATTGTATGGTAATCAAGAAAGGAATAAAACCGGAGAAGATCATCCGTGCGGTCACGACTCGCGGGTCGACCCTCACTCCGTCCGGCTGTTGAGTACACGACCCGACGTCGGCTCAGAGTGCTTTCGTTGCTTTGCCGGCTTTCAGACAACTCGTACACACACGCGCGGTGCGGATACTCCCCTGCTGCACGATTCTGGTCTTCTGCAGGTTCGGTTTCCAGCGCCTCTTTGTCTTGTTATGCGCGTGGCTGACATTGAAGCCAACCATCGGCTTTTTGCCGCATATTTCACAAACCCGTGACACAGGGGCCACCTCCATATCTATCTTTACATTTCAAGCGCTTTATGCTATACTCAGCCAACAAACCAATAGAATAACATAATTCGGAAAAATATTCAAGTAAAACCGGTCGACCGGGTCAAAGCAAGAAAATTCGACCGCGCGCCCTTTGGACTCTCTGCGGGAGGCCGCCTGTTGGTCTGCCCGGAGGCGGAGCATCAAGTGCCGGATCCGCCCGAGCGCCCTTGTGGGCGTAATTCTTGTTATCATGAAAATCACAAAAGATATGAAAATCGCCGATGTTCTGAAGGAGTATCCGTCGAGTAGGAAAGTGTTTCAGCGGCACATCCCCGAATGCCTCAAATGCGGCGGCGCATCGGCCGAAACCATTCAACGCGGCGCAGTAATGCACGGGCTCGATCCCGACACATTTGTCGAGGAACTCAATCAAGCAGCCAGGCCGCCCAAAAAAACGTGAACCGCAGAGCAAACATCTCAGCCCCGCGCGGAATGGAGGATCTGCTGCCTGACCAAATCCGGCAGTGGCATCACCTCGAGGCAACTGCTCGCGAGTTGTTCCACTATTACGGCTATTCCGAGATCAGGACCCCCATCGTAGAGGAAACCCAGCTTTTCGCGCGCGGAATCGGTGAATCCACCGACATCGTCACCAAGGAGATGTATACGTTCAGTGATCGCAAGGGCCGCAGCCTGACACTGCGCCCCGAGGGCACTGCTTCGATAGTAAGGGCGTACGTCGAGCATAAAATCCACGCTCAAAGGCCTTTCTCCAAATTCTATTATATCGGCCCGATGTTTCGATATGAGCGTCCGCAGACCGGACGCAATCGGCAATTCTCTCAGGTCGGCGCGGAGGCAATCGGCTCCTCCAGCCCGCTTGCGGACTTCGAGATCATCGAGGTTGCATATTCGTTTTTCAGGAAGCTTGGCTTTAAAAATCTCGTCCTTGTGCTGAACAGCCTTGGATGCTCGAATGATCGGCCGGCGTTCGCAGAAGCGCTGCGTGCTTACTTCAACGACAAGTTGCAGATGCTCTGCCCCGATTGTACGAGCAGGCTTGAAAAGAACCCTTTGCGTGTGCTCGACTGCAAGGTCGAAACATGCAAGAAACTGGCGGCGGGGGCGCCGACAACCCTGCAGCACCTGTGCGAGGAATGCAAAGGACATCTTGATACTTTGGAGAAACTCCTCGATCGTGCCGCCGTCGAGTATGTCCTTGATCCGCGCCTCGTTCGCGGGCTGGATTATTACACGCGAACCGTTTTTGAGATTCAGCACCCCTCGCTCGGCGCCCGAAGCGCCGTATGTGGAGGAGGCCGATACGACAACCTTGTGGAGCAAATCGGAGGACCATCGACGCCCGCGACCGGCTTTTCCATCGGCATTGAGGCCACGATAATCGCGATGTCGAAGGAGCAATTGGAGGCGCCGGCGCCGGCCGCGCCGGATGGTTATATCTGCTCGATAGGGGAGGAGGCTGCTGTCGAGGCAGCGGTTCTCGCCGCGAAGCTCAGGGATGCCGGACTCTGGGTTGAGTTTGATTACGAAGGACGGAGTCTTAAGGCACAAATGAAATCGGCAAACAAGCTTGGTGCAAGGTGTGCGATCATACTGGGTGATGAAGAGTTGGCGCAGGGGGCTGCCAAGGTGCGCGAGATGGCTACGGGGGAAGAATCGCTTGTATCTCTGGACGATCTCTCCTCGAAGCTTGCACCCCGATAGCCCGAACGCCGGGCTGGATGGAAACTTCCCTGATATTCCGAACGGAGTCGAAAAGTGACAGTATCATACAAACGAACAGATTATTGCGGTGAGGTAACGCCGGAGCATGACGGCAAGACGGTCACACTCGCGGGATGGGTGCAGCGGAGGCGCGACCATGGAAACCTCATATTCGTCGATCTCCGCGACCGAACCGGTATCGTCCAGGTGGTCTTTAATCCTCAGGTGGAAGCTTCCACGCATGATCTCGCTCAGAGCCTTCGCAGCGAATTTGTCATCGCAGTTACCGGAACGGTACACATGCGGCCGGAGGAATCCGTCAACCCGAACCTGCCGACCGGCGAGGTGGAGGTGTTCGCTCAATCGCTCGATATTCTCAGCAAGGCCGAGACGCCTCCATTCCTGATAGAGGATGACACCGATGCAAATGAGGATATTCGCCTCAGGTATCGTTATCTCGATCTTCGGCGTCCCGCGTTGCAGAAGAACTTCATCATCCGGCACAAGGCCACCATGGCCACAAGAAAGTACTTCGATAAACTCGGATTTCTCGAGATCGAAACCCCGTTCTTGACCAAGAGCACCCCCGAAGGCGCTCGCGACTTCCTTGTTCCCAGCCGTATGACCAAGGGAGATTTCTACGCGCTGCCGCAATCGCCTCAACTTTTCAAGCAGATACTGATGGTTTCTGGAATGGATAAATACTTTCAAATCGTCAGGTGTTTCAGGGACGAAGACCTTCGTGCCGACCGGCAGCTCGAGTTTACTCAAATCGACGTGGAAATGTCTTTTGTCACCCAAGAGGATATCATCGATCTGGCTGAAGGGATGATGGTGGAAATATATCGGGAAGCTCTGGGAGTCGAGATCTCCACACCGATGCCGCGGCTCTCCTACAACGAAGCGATGACCCGCTTTGGCAAGGACGCTCCTGACACGCGCTTCGGCATGGAGTTGAAAGATGTTTCCGACATCGTTCAGGAAGGCGAGTTCAAGGTATTCAGGGGCGCCGTCGAATCCGGCGGCTGCGTCAAGGCGATCAGCGTGCCCGGCATCACCGAGTTTCCCCGCAGCCGGCAGGACGAACTGGTCGACTATGTCAAGATCTTTGGCGCGAAAGGGCTGGCGTGGTTCCGCCACGGACCCGACGGATTATCTTCTCCGATAGCAAAGTTCTTCGACGAATCCATCCTTGGCGCAATTGCCGAAAGAGTGGGTTCACAGCCCGGCGACCATATTATGTTTGTTGCCGATAAAACAAGCGTGGTCCACGATGCGCTGGGTAACCTGCGCCTGAAGCTTGCTCGCGAACTCGGGTTGATACCGGACGACAAGCTGGCGTTCACATGGGTGCTGGAATTTCCACTCTTTCATTACAATGAAGAGGAACAGCGGCTGGAGTCGGAACATCATCCGTTTACCTCACCTATGCCTGAAGATTTGCCGTTGCTGGAGAGCGATCCGCTCAAAGTGCGCGCGCAGGCGTACGACATGGTGCTGAACGGAAACGAGATCGGCGGCGGCAGCATCCGTATTCATGACACGAACCTTCAATCGAAGATTTTCTCTCTCCTGGGTATCGGGGAAGAAGAGGCGCGCGAAAAGTTCGGGTTCCTGCTGGACGCGCTTTCCTATGGCGCGCCGCCGCATGGCGGGATCGCGATGGGATTCGACAGGGTAGTCATGCTTCTGTGCGGCATGTCATCGATAC
>CAYZZY010000109.1:0-9271 GCA_964482745.1 uncultured bacterium | reverse complement strand
TTGAATGAGTTATAGTCTTTCTTTGCGTTCTTTGCGTCTTTGCGGTTCAAATTGGCTTTTTTCGCAATATAGAGGTTGTTCGAAAATCGAAATCGGGAGAAAAAAAAGATGCTGGAAAAAATAAAAAAGCTTCTGGATGAGCACACAATGGACGTAGTTGGGGTGGCGGATGCGGCGGGTTGGAAGAGTCTGCTTCTGGAATGCAGGCCGGCCGAGATACTGGATGGCTGCAAGCGAGTGATCGTATTCGGGAAAGAGATCCCCCGGCCGACATACCTTGCGAGCAAGCATGCGCTCGATCTTTACGCGAATGTCGCGCAAAATTATTATCACACCACCGATGCCGCCGCGATCGAGGTCGCCTCTCTGCTCACGAGAGAGGGCTTCCCGTCGATTCCACTCGGATCGTATCTGCCCATTCTCATGAGGGAGGGCAAGTATTGGGGAATGATTTCGCTCAAGCATGCGGCCGTCCGCGCCGGGCTTGGCACGATGGGCAAGAACACGCTTCTGGCCAACAAGGATTTTGGAAACCGCCTGAGATTCGGAGGGGTACTCACGACTGCGGAACTGCCCGCCGGGACCCCGCTGGAGAAGTCGCTCTGTCCGGCGGATTGCCGCAAATGCGTGGAGGTGTGTCCGGTGCAGGCGCTCGACGGCCTCGGCGGAATCGATCAATTCAAATGTCTCAAGAAGAGCACACTCCACCCCCTGCTCTCCACCGCCTTCCTGTCGCAGTGGCTTCGTTCGTCCAGATTTGTCAACAAGTACTTCGAACTCGTGACCGGCTCGCTCGGGGCACGGTATACCTACGGCTGTTTTGAGTGCCTCGTGAATTGCCCGAATTTCAGCAGAAGCGCCCCGTCGGAGAATTCAGACTCGCCAACCGAATCGGCTTAAACCCGCACGCGCGGGAAATCCCACTCGCTGGGACTGTCCGACAACACCACTTTTCCTGTATCCGCCCATCTTTGATCAATGCGGATAAATCCGCACCTACAGGACGCTTGCGTGAGGCAAATGGTCCCTTCCCCACCAATTTTCCTTGCTCCCGCTTATGGCAAAGAAGTTCTGTCGATACATTATCAGCTAGCGTTCGAAGCGTCTTGTAGGTTCGAATTTATTCGTACGACCAATTGCCGGACAGTTTCTCGCTCCCCCTTTTCCAAAGGGGGAAGGGCCAATGGATGGCGCTTGTGAACTTGATTAGGCGTTCATCAATGCACATGCCCACCGGAGTATGCCATTCTGAATTCCGCAAGAAGCGAGCGCAGTTTTTCCACATTGCCAAGGTCTGTTGTCTGCTTGGCTTTCATTGCATAAACAAGCATCTGGTGGAGCAATGTTAATTGCTTCACGTAGGCCGAGTGCGCTTCGGCATCTTCCTCATCAGCCGGTTTGAGGCGCTGCGTCATGAAGTACTGTGTGACTATGCCCTGCAGGTCAGTGGCGTGTTTTTCCTTGTTGTTCACCCAGCGCACGATCTGATTATAGTTGCGTGGCTCCTCCTCTTTCGACAACGCCAAAACCTGGTTCATTGATTTCTCGATTGTGGCAATGTGTTCGGCGATCGCGGTCAATCGCGCTTCGTCATCGTAAATTCCGCATGGTATTTCGCAATGAGCGAAAGCCGGCAATCCCATTGACGTCAACAGCGCTGCGGCTACAGCGAGAGCAATGATCAGCTTCATGACTGCCTCCTTTTGATAGGAACAACCTGCCATTACACAATCCTTTTGTTTTCCATCTTTTCTCGGTTCGGGATTTCGGAATATCCGACTCCGATATTGACGGGCCGAATCCGAAGAGTACGTCTAGAATATGTCATTTGAATGTCAAGATCGCAAGGATATGGCAGGATTCGTGGAAATGTGTTTCAGGAAGGAGAGGGCGCATCGTCCGTGCATGATCGATAACGGGCGTACTCATGCATCCTCGCGAAGACCTTTGCGGCGCGACTGGGTGATTGGTAAACGATTATTCCCTTTTTACGGAACGCCATGATGGCTTCGTTATTGTCGCGGTCGGCCCCATAAGCGTTTTCGGAGGAGAGGATGACGGGTTTTCCATGCTTAGCGATGACGTCCATGATGAAATTGAATCCGCGCATGTCCGACGCCAGCATTTCGCTTGCGATGGTTTCGCCCATTTCTCCGAGATGTTCGGCGTTTTGGAACACCGATGCCACGCTTGTCGAATAGCCGAACCCGAGGGCGATGACCCCGTCCAGAGTGGGAGACTTGACCAGGGCCTCTAATGCCTTGAAGAATGCCCCTCGGCTGATTCCGCCGACAAGGTCCACCGGATTCTGGCGGTTCCACCATGCAGGGAGCCGCCTGTCCAACTCCTCCAATACATCCTTATCCAGAGGAGCCACATCCAGTCCCTCGGCCACGCACGCGTCAGCGGTGAGCACGCCCCAACCCCCTCCGTTCGCCGCTATGCCCACGCGGTTCCCGCGCGGAAGCGGCTGCGCAACGAACGCCGTGGCAAGCTCAAACATCTCATCGATGCTCGAGACGCGGATAATGCCGCATTGGCGGCAGAGTCCGTCGAAAACCTCACTCGAGCCCGAAAGCGCGCCTGTATGAGATTTCGCGGCCCTGGCGCCCACGGCCGTGCGGCCGGCCTTTATCAAAATGAGCGGTTTTTTCTGCGTGAGCCGGCGCGCGGCCTCGAAGAAATCCCTCCCCTTTGAGACGCCTTCGATATAACCGACGACCACCTTGGTCTGTTCGTCCTCGGCGAAGTAGTCCAGATAGTCCGTGGTTCTCAGGACAGATTCGTTTCCCGTACTCACGAACCGGCTGATGCCGATATCATGCTTTTCGCAAACCTTCTGTATCGAGCCGCCGATATTACCGCTCTGTGACAGGATGGCGATGTGCCCCGCCGGTGGGAAATTGGGCTGCATCGTGCAATACACGCTCATCGGTTCAGGGCTCGCGATACCGGCGCAATTCGGGCCCACCATCGCTATACCCGCCTTTACGGCCGTCTCGGACAGCGACTGCTCCAGCCGTTTTCCCTGCTCTCCCAGTTCGCCGAAACCCGCGGTGACTACTACGCATGCCGGAATACCCTTCTTGCCGCAATCCCGCAGGGCGGATACGGCCGCTTCAGGAGGAATCAAGATAAAAGCGAGATCGATATCATCGGGCGCCTCGAGTACACTTGTATACACCTTGTGGCCCATAATCTCGCCGCCTCCCGGATTGATCGGATAACAATTGCCCCTGTAGCCGCCGTGCAGAAGGTGAAGCATGAAATTGAAACCCCATTTTGCGGGGTTTGTTGACGCGCCGATTATGGCAAGTGATCGGGGTTTGAAGAGCGCTTCGAGTTTCTTATTGACCGACATGATAGCTCCTCATATGTATGTAATCGTCACCGTGAAAAGAACTTCTGCTGGATTGTAGTGGATTTTTGAACGGTTTTCAAGTGCGAACCGGAACCGACGCTCGGAGAAATCGAGGATTTTCTCTCGCAGACGCCCCCGGGACTTCGATCCATTAGCACTCATTGAAAATTGCTGACACTATTTTGGTGAGGATTTGTATGACTGGGCGTTTCGATGCCTTGAGCCGATAATCATAAAAGGGAGGTGCTCCAATGAGCGATACGAGTAGAACCAGAAGCCCGCATGCCAAGTTGGAAGAGTTTGTCGATTGTTTCCTCGGAACCGACCACAAGAAAGAACTTGAATCTTTCTCCCTTCCGCATCTGACGAGGCCGACCCGCGAGGAAGCGCCCGACGAGGCGCTTCGGTATCTCGCACTTGTGCTGCTTTATGCGCTCGATGAAAGAGCAAAGGACATTTCGTTTATCCGAAAGCAGCCGGATGTAATGCTTTGCCGAATGTCCGGCGACAAATTCTACGATGTGCCCGCGCCGAAAGAGGAAATTGCCTCATGCCTGTTCGAGGAAATTGAGGAAATGGCAGGCATGGATGGAACAAAGAAAATCGGCACGCTCATTATTGGATTGAAAAACGACGCGATAGAACTCAATATCTCTTCAACCCTGACGGATCAAGGCGAAGAGAAAATAATGATTAGATTGCCCCGGCTTGACTGAGGGGCTTATGTCTGAAGAAACCGCTTGTCCGAAGCCGATGATTCAATAGAGTTCAGGATCTCTCTATTGCCATGGAGGGCGCGCCTTTGCGCGCCCCTTTGGCTTAACAATCATCGCTCGCCCATCTCTTTTTTCTCCTATCCGGAGATCACAGCGAGATCCCTTTCACCCATTCACTATTGTCTCATCCCATCAGCGAGAGGTGCTTTTTTCGAACTGCTTGACTCCCATCCGGCTACTATGATATAGTTTGGCGCTGACGGCGATGAATACTCCGTCTGCTTTCTTATCTCTCAGGTGAACCAACAGCCCAAATACGCAGGTGGGTGGAATGCCTGTCCGAGCACGAGTCCGACACCCTCATGCCCGGCTCGGCGGCTTCAATACCTGCAGTCTGAAACGATGCAACCGATAAGCAACTGATGGATGGTCTTGTTGTCGGGAAGGGAGGAGCAAATGGCCGATTTGAAAGAACTCGCGTCCGCTTTGATGAAAGGTGATGCGCCTGCGGTTGAAAAGATGACCCAAGAAGCGGTGGATGCGGGAACCGATCCCAAAACCATACTGGACGACGGTCTCATTGCAGGCATGCAGGTCGTGGGTGAACGCTTCAAGAATAATGAGATATATGTGCCCGAAGTCCTTATCGCCGCGCGTGCGATGACCGCCGGGATGAAGGTGCTCGAGCCGAAACTCGTCGCGGCGGGAGTCGAGCCGGTCGGGACTATTGCGATGGGCACCGTCCGGGGAGACCTGCACGATATCGGCAAGAATCTGGTGGCCATGATGATGCGCGGCAACGGGTTCAAGGTGATCGACATGGGCATCGACGTCACGCCCGAGCAGTTTGTCGAAGCCGTGAAGAAAGAAGGCGTAAAGATTATCGGGATGTCCGCTCTGCTGACTACGACCATGCCTTCGATGAAAGCTACTATCGATCAGCTTCAGCAGGAAGGTCTGCTCGACAAAGTCAAAGTCATGATCGGAGGGGCGCCGGTCACCCAGCGATATGCGGATGAGGTCGGGGCCAATGGCTATGCGCCGGATGCCGCTTCGGCAGTGGACAAAGCAAAGGCGCTGCTCGGCATGTAATCGAGCAGGACGGTTCTTTCATATCATAGTCATTATTACTGATGGGGCAGGCGCTGGAGTCTGCCCCAACTGGTTTTGATCATGAATTCAAAAGAGCGCGTTCGCGCCGCCCTTGCGCACAGGGAACCCGACAGGGTGCCGGTTTTCGAACTCACCATCAACTCACCCGCAGCGTCCGAGATCATGGGACGGCAGATGTATGTCGGCTTTGGCGGATGGCTTGCGGGCAAGATTTTTTCGGAGTGGATGGCCGAGGGACGCACGCTCGAACTGAACCTCAAGATTTTTTCAGACACCATCGAGCTTTATTCCCAGCTCGACCTCGACATTTTCCCCCTGCCTCCACTCCCGCTTACCGAAGAAATGGTCGAGCCTGCCGGCGAGAACCAGTGGAAATATACGGACCCTGATTCCGGCTTCTGGCGCGTCGTCGCTTATCAGCCCGAATCAGATTATCATTCCGAAATCGATTCGCAGATAAAACAGGGAGGCATCGCGGCCATCAGGCAATACATCGAATATCTGGAGAAACATCCGGCGATTGTGCCTCCGGACATGATTGCGGGTCTGAAGACCGTTCTCGCGCCTGCATGCGAGAAGTTCTTTGTCCTCGGGCAGGCCGATGTGCTGTTCCCTTCCGGCGCAAGCTGGCTTCCTGTTTTTATGGAATGCATGGCGCTCGAACCCGAGCTGGCGGATAGATACTTTGAGGTGACCACCGCTTCCATGCTCGAACTCGTGGACGCCCAGGCGGAGGCCGGCGTTGACGGATTCATTGGCGGCGTCGACCTTGCGCATCACACGACAACGATGATATCACCGGCGATGTTCCGGCGCTTTATATTTCCTCACATGCGACGCCTGACCGAAAAATGCCACTCCCGTTCGCTTCCATTTATCAAACACACCGACGGAAACATAGAGGTCGTGGAAAGCGAATTCCTGCTTGAGTGCGAGATCGACGGCTATCACGCGATAGAACCGAGCGCTGGAATGGATATCGGACGTCTCAAGCGCGAGTACGGTGACAGGATAGCGCTCCTCGGCAACATAGACTGCGGCGAACTGCTGACAAACGGGACAGAGGAGGATGTTGTCGCTGCGGTTCGGCGCTGCATCCGCGACACGGCCCCCGGCGGAGGATATGTTCTCAGTTCGAGCAATTCCATCCACAGCGCCATCCCGGCACAGAATTTCCTGGCGATGATTCGGGCCGCCCGCGAATTCGGTGAATACCCCATCGGAGATTTGTAGTGGCTTTTCCCGCCCTGACGATCATCGGAGAACGCATCAATTCCTCGAGAAAGAGCATTGCCCGTGCGATTGAGGCAAAGGAAGAATCATACATACAGCACGAGGCACGAACACAGCATGAGGCGGGCGCCGACTACATTGACGTGAACGCCGGCACATTCCTCGGCAAAGAGGCCGAATATCTTCCCTGGCTTGTCACCACCGTCCAGGCCGCGGTCGATTCGCCGCTTTTTCTGGACAGCACGGATCCCGAAGCGCTCAAGGCGGCGCTTCAGGCGCATCGAGGGAAACCCGTTTTAAATTCAGTTACGCTGGAGAACAGCAGGATGGATGCTGTTGTCCCGCTGGCTCTCGAGTACTCATGCGGCGTGGTCGCTTTGCTGGTCGATTCCGTGCGAGTACCTTCAGAAGCGAACGAAAAGCTTGATATTGCGGTCCGGCTGGTCGATGCGCTGACCGAAGCCGGCATAAAGCACGGGGACATCTATATCGATCCTGTGATCCAGCCCCTTGGCGTGGCAGGCGACGCCGGTGTCGAGATGCTCAAGGCATTTTCCATGATTCGCGCTCAGATACCTGATGCGCATGTCCTGTGCGGTTTGAGGAACATTTCGTTCAATCTTCCGCATCGCCATCTGCTGGACACGACCTTCCTTGCAATGGCAATGGCGGCGGGGATCGATACCGCAATCATCGATCCCTGTGACAGTGATATAATGAGGTTGATTATGGCCGCAGAGGCGCTTATGGGCAAAGACGAGTTTTGTCAGCGTTACATTGCAGCCTCCCGCGAAGGAAAACTCGGTGGAGAGGCTTGAAGGGGACTGTCCCTAATTACGGCCCGAGCCTGTCGAGGGCGTAGAATAGGGACTGTACCCTGAACAAAAATGCAGGTTAATCTTTTTGGTTTCAGAGATCGCCACGGTTGAAAAAAGGAGCAGTGGTTCCTACAATAGGCGAAAGCATTGGAACACAATTTCGATTCTAAGGAGGAGAGAGAATGAAAACGCTCGAAGGCATATTTGTCGTCATGATGTCGGCGCAAAAAGATGACGGTATTGATGAAAACGCGATGCGCCAAATGGTTGACCACTTTGTCGACGCGGGAGTTCACGGGCTCGTTGTGCTCGGCAGCAACGGCGAGTTTCCCTATCTCAACGATGAGGAAAAGAAAAAGATCATTGACGTGGTGACCGATCAGGCGAAGGGTCGCGTCGCGGTCGTCGCCGGCACAGGCTGCATGGGAACCGACCAGACGATTGCGCTCACGAAACACGCGCGCGATGCGGGCGCGGACGCGGCCATGGTCGCCCTTCCCATTTACTATCAACTCGATTTCGAGGACGTGAAAAGGCACTTCAGGAGAGTTGCCGATGAAACCGGACTTCCCATCCTGTATTACAATTTCCCCGATGCGACCGGACTCAAGCTGACGCCGGCGCAAATCGCCGAAATCGCAGAGATAGATAAGGTAGTCGGAGTGAAAGAAACCATTCCGAGCATCGACGAAATCGGTGAACTCGTCGATCTCATGAAGGGAAAACAGTTCTCGGTCTTCTCCGGCACGGCCCTCAATCTTATGCCGGCGATGGCGCGCGGCGCAATCGGCGCAATCGGCGTGTTGCCCAACCTTATTCCAGGTGAATGTGTCGAGTTCTATAACGCGTTAAAGGACGGAGACCAGGAAAAGGCCGGAGAACTCATGTCGTTCCTCTTCAAGTTCGTGCCATTGATGACGGCGACACCCACCCCGCATGCCATAATGAAGGAGACGCTCCGGCGCCTGGGACACCCTATAACTCCGGCGGTAAAGGGTCCCTTGCCCCCCCTCACCGAGGCACAAGGACAGCTTATCACCCAGGTGCTGGCAGACGCGGGAATCAAGACCTGACGCAAGAAGCGGAGATTTCTGAATATGTCCAGAACCAAAGAAAACTGGGAGCGCACAAAACTCGGCGTTGTCTATGAGAAGGCGGTCGAGAAGCTCCGCAAGGATGTTCTCTCGCGGCCCGATTATGATCCGGCCGTTCTCTTTCAATGGGGTGAGATGATGTCGATGGGAGTGCTGCAGATCCTGAAAGATGTCGAAGAGAGATTCGGCACAGAGGGCCAGAAGGTGGTTGGCGAGGCCATACGCAAGGTCGGCCGCGACGCCGCCCGCCAGATGCTTGAAGGGGCCGAGATCCCGCAAGACCTTACACAGGTGGAACTGATGAGCCTGGTCGCAACGTACGCGAACACGATCCTCTGGGCCTCGCTGGAGGACCCATGGCTCGTGAGCGAAGACGAATGCGGGTTCGATATCCTCTGGTGTCCGCTTCAAGACAGCTACAGGCCATTTGACTGCCGCGTCCAGCGTTATTTCGTGGAAGGCGTCATCGAGACGTGCAGGGATGAACTCGGGCTTGACGATTTCAATATCGCCTTCGAGAACATTATCCCGGCCGGGGCGCCTACGTGCACGTTTCGCATGTGGCGGAAGAAGGCTGACGAGGAAGACAACTGGACGGCATACACAGAGAAGCTCGAGCACAGAAGCATGCAGCGAATCAAGGAGACGGAGCAGTAACGACAGAGACCGTAATTCACCAAATGCCGGGCGTTGAAATTTGAACCACAATAGCCTCACGGGGCCTTGCCCCGAGGGGCTTTTGCTGTCTTCTGGCGCCTTTGGCGGAATCAGGGTCATGGAACCGATTCGTTGACACGTTTTCCACGAAATGGTAGAGTAATGGGTATGGAGGGAAGATTGTCCGCAACAGGTCAGCCAGGATATAAAGATATGAGAATCGGGCTCGGACAGCTCTTTTGTCTCATTCTGGGTGTTTCGTTTCTATCCCTCGGTGGC
>CAYZZY010000108.1:0-9396 GCA_964482745.1 uncultured bacterium | reverse complement strand
ATTTTTTTGTATGGGACATCGCCGGTGAACATGCTCCAGAGGGAGTTTGCCAGCGTCTGGCGATCCCGACTTCTCTGCATGCGCTCGGTTTCGGTGAGCAACATGTGCGCTCGCGCAAGGCTCTTATGGCCTGCCACAACATGGTGAATTGCAAAGAGCGCCTTACCGCATCGGTTGTCAAAACCGAAGCGCTTTTTGCAGAGCTTATAGTAACGAGCAAGGTCACCCGCGGATATACCGGTCTCAAGGCATGTCTTTGCGGCAAACAAGGCCGTAAAATAAGCAGACTCTATTCCGTTCTTGAGATAGCGCGCCTGACAGGCATCACCGACAAGGAGACCGCGGTCGCGATATGGTTTGGCCGCCGCCGTCACCGGGAAACGGGGATGGCAGTGGCAACTTACGGTCCAGTCCTTTGGTAAATACGGCTTCAGTTCGGGACGCTTGAGGGCTTCCTCCAGATCCGCCATCATCACCGACGGTCCGATCCCGGAAATTGTGATAAATCTCCCTTTCGGCGTCAATGCGAGGAATCGAATCTTGCGTTCCCCCAAGGCGAACACATGGATACTGTTGCCGAGAGTCTTTTGACCAAAGTCCACGTCAATCGGCATTTCCGCCTGGCACGCTATCCACGTATGCGGCGGTTCATAGCCCTTCATGAATTTGTGCCGAAGATTCGTGTTCACGCCGAACGCCCCGACGATGAGATCGGTCTCGGTCGTGCCGCCACTCTTTGTTGAGAGCATTACCTTCTGCTCGGGACGCTCCGGCCAGGCCACCTTAATGA
This sequence comes from uncultured bacterium, assembly GCA_964482745.1. Taxonomy (GTDB): domain Bacteria; phylum Abyssobacteria; class SURF-5; order SURF-5; family SURF-5; genus CAYZZY01. The sequence continues at coordinate 8,606 of CAYZZY010000108.1, read as the reverse complement.
CTTTCTCTCTCTTGAATTTCGCGCCCATCGAAACGGCATGGTCAAGGAGGAATTGATCGAAACTGGCGATATCCACATCAGCCGGGTCGGGGCTGTTACCCCTGAAGACAGTGTAGATCGGCCGATCGTCCTGTCGCAGGAAGACCTGTCCGCCACCGGCATGCAACACATAGCCCTCCACCTCCTGCCTGATCACATGCGCCGGCAGCGGGATATTCTCACGCCGCAAATGCTCGACGAGGTGGTGGCCGATCGCGCCCGCGCACATATTGCAGCCCCTCGGGCCGTAATCGAGAAAGGACTTCCTGTCATAGATCGTTATGTCCGTCTCGACACCCGCGCGAGGACCCAATGCGAGCATAAAGTGGGCAAAAAGGCTTCCGGCGGGTCCGCCGCCGATGATCGCTATTTTGGCGCCATTTTGAAGTTGAAGATTCATTGTCAGATCCGTGCGCGCTGTTACAGACGCTTTCCCATCTAAAATCTTACCATATCCCCGCGCTGTCGGCAAAGCATGCGGTGGGATTAGGGATTCATCCGGTAAGCCTCCAACTCAATATCATTGCAGAATTTTTGATCCTTTGGTAGCGGGTCGGTCCGGGCATAACACGCATGTGGGAAGAATAGTCGCCACAACCGGTAGAACATGGTAAAAGATTCGTATTGATGACAGGAATTCGTAGAAGAAACCGGTTTTTTGACGGGAAAAGGAAGAACGTGTTTAAGCCTAATATTCGCGCCGGTATTTGGAAGAAAGGATACCCAACTCCTCGCGGTATTTTGCTGCCGTGCGACGGGCTATATTGAGGCCTCTCCTGTTCAGTAATTCGGTGATTTTCTGGTCGCTCAGAGGCTTGCGCTTTTCCTCGTTTTCGATGAGAATGCGAATCATCTCTTTGACGCTCGTAGAAGAAGTCGCCTGTCCGTATGAACTCTCTATTCCGGAAGAGAAAAAGTACTTGAGTTCGAAAATGCCCCGCGGCGTCTCCATGTACTTGTTTGTGGTGACGCGGCTCACGGTGGATTCGTGCATCCCGATTCTTTCTGCGATCTCCTTCAAGGTCAGCGGCCTGAGATGGGCAATACCCCTGTCGAAAAAATCCCTTTGAACGTCGATTATGTTCTGGGCCACCTTCTGGATCGTTTCCTTGCGCTGCTGAATATTCTTAACCAGCCATTGGGCAGACCGGAGTTTGTCCCTGATGTATTCTTTCGTCTGTCGATTGTCTTTGTGCGTTTTGAGAAGTTTTTTGTAAAAAGAGCTGATGCGAAGCTTGGGCAATCCGTCGTCGTTTGTATAGACGACATATTCGCCGTCTACCTTTTTCACAATGACATCGGGAACAATATATATGACTTCGCGGTTGCCGAAGTAGCGCCCCGGCATAGGCTCAAGTGAAGAAATGACGGCCGCAATATCCTGAACCTCCTGGATGGATATTTTCAGCGCCGATGCGATCTTGGGGTACTGCTTTTTCGCCAGTTGCTCGAGATGATCCCGAACGAGTTCCCGCAATTTCTCAAACCAGGGATGCTCGGTATACGAGCTCTCAAGTTGAATCAGCAGGCACTCGCTCAATTGGCGGGCGCCGATTCCGGTCGGGCTGAATGTATGGATAATTTTGAGAACGCGTTCGATCTCTTCGGGCTCAATCCCTAACTTTTCGGCTCGCTCCTCGATCGATGATGAGAAATAGCCGCGGTCATCTATCTCGCTTATAATCCATTCCCCGATCTTGTAATCGGTCGGATCATCAGTGCTGAGGGAAAGCTGCCTCATCAGACTCGTTGTCATGGATTCCGCTTCGGCAGCGGTGTTCTCGATGAAGCCTCTTTTGCCGTCCTGGTCGGAAACACTGAAGTCGCGTCCCTCATAACGGTAGTCGCTATAGGACGTCATCAGGTTCTCAATTTCGGCATCTATATCGCGTTCCGTCTCGCTTTTCTGGGGTGCTTCATTCTCCAGCGATTCGGCTGCGGCAGCAAGGCCCTCAGCGGAGCCGTCTCCGGAAGGCTCTTCGGTTTCCTGCTTCTGGGTGGGTTCTTCTTCAAGGAGGACGTTTTCGGTAAGTTCCTTCTCGATATATTTTTCCAGCTCGAGACTTGACAATTGGAGTATCTCAATCGCCTGCTGCATCTTGGGGGTCAGTATCATCTGCTGAGTCTGCCCCTGGATAAGCGCCTGTCGAAACTCCATTTTCCCTTTCCCCATTGGATCTTTATTCGGTTCTATATTTTGTATAATTGTACATCAAGTTGGGCTTTTTGTCAATTGACAACAGGGGTGTTTCACTGATATACTTCGGGCGGAATCCCTTGATTATACAGGCTTTAACATAAGTGTGGCCAATGAAGAAACAATCTCTTAACAATACCATCCGTATTCGAATGCTCGCCAGCGGAAGCGGCGGAAATGCCATCCTCATTTCATCAAAAGACACGAATCTGCTCATTGATGCCGGTCTCAGTTGCAAGGAGCTGACGCGCAGGTTGGCATATGCGGGCCATACGCCGGCTGACATATCGGGGATCATCATAACCCACGAGCATCAGGATCATATTCGCGGTATCGGGGTGATGTCGCGCAAGCATGGAATGCCGGTCTACATCAACCCGGACACCCTCGCGGGCGCCAGCGCTCATGTCGGCGAAGTGCCAAGCGCACAGACATTCTCGACAGGTGACAAGCTGGTGGTGGGCGACTTGACGGTGCAGACATATCCTGTACTGCACGACGCCGCTGACCCGATCGGGCTGAGCGTGTACACCTCTTCGAAACGAATCGGCATAGCGTTGGACATGGGACGCCCCACCACCCTGGTAAAACAACGACTGCAGGGCTCGGATGGCCTTATACTGGAATTCAACCACGACATTGAAATGCTTCGCCGGTGCTCGCGGCCATGGGATGTGAAGCAGCGCATAATGAGCACAAAGGGTCATATGTCAAACGAGGCCGCGCTCGATTTCCTTTCCGGGCTTGTTCATGATCAACTCAGCGCCATCATACTCGCCCACATAAGCCGCGAGGCAAACTCTTCGGACCACGTGCTTTCTCTCGTCTCGGACCGTCTGAAGAAGATCGGTCGGAGCGACATAGAGGTATTCCCGGCATCCCAGGATGAGGTTGGAGATTCGATTGAGATATGAGCGAGCCCGACCATCATTCGAATGCACCCGATGTTCTTCCGGACAAAAAAGTCAATCGCATGGATCGTGAGGCAAGCCGGCCTGGATCCGGTTTCCCATTCTCTCTCGTGCTCTCATTCGCAAAAATCACGGGAATCCCAATAAAATTCTGCGGAATGGACGGACAGCCTGTTTCCGGCGCAAATATCATCTCACCGACCGGGCCGTGCGCGATACTGGGCCGGGAAAACGCTTTCTCCGATGCATGCGCAAGAAATCATGCCGCAGCGGCCTCGATGGCGGTAGACCTTCGCCGACCTTATATTTTCAATTGTCATGCCCGGCTGGCCGAATGGGCCATCCCGATTCCCAGTGCGTTTGAGCAGTTTCAGGGAGTGATACTATGCGGCGGAGCGCTTCTCAGCAACCCCGACTCTGCGCTTGTCAAACATATCAGATCGGTCGCGATCGAGAACAACATTGAGCCGGCCGAGCTTGTTCGTTCACTCGATTCGGTGCCGGTGGTTTCACGAGAACGCTTGCGTATGACCGCCGATTTCCTGTTTCAGTTGGCGACGGCCCTCGCCGCGCCCCCGCCGCCTGCGGATGACGACCCGGAAGCCCACACAACATCCATCCCGGCGTTCGCCGAGGTGGCGGTCGTCTATCCGCACGCGCGCAAGAAGGAGACAAAAAAAAAGCGATTACATCGAGCGGCGATACTGGGGCAGGAAAACGTCGAGACCGAAATCGTCCGTCTTCTGCGAGAACGCAAACCTGATCCGGCGCTTGAAATGTTGTTGGAACTGATTCAGGAGATGAGCGCTTCGGGAGAGGGCCTCGTTGTTAATCTGGCCGTCGCCGAAACACTTACCCGCTTGTTTCGGAGGCTGGTGAGCGGCGCCCATGCCTCCCCGGGCCTCTGCCAGAAGCATTCACAACTTATCTCGGAAATACTTTCAAAAAAACTACCGGCTGAGTCGCATGATCCCGCCAGGCGTATATGCCAGAAATTTGTTTACATAATGGAGGAAGTGACCGGCGAGTCGCGTCCCCGGCAGGTCAAAGCAATTCAGCGATTCGTGGAAAAGAATCTTACCGGCAAACTCACCCTCGGAAGCGTCGGCAAGAAATTTGGTCTGAAGGAAAAGGCGCTGGACGCGCTCGTCCGCACACACTGCGGAATGGGTTTCACCGATTATGTTACCTCCATCAGGATATCCGAGGCCAAGCGTCTGCTGCGGTCCGGCGACCTCGGCATCGGACAGGTGGCCCGCCGCGCCGGTTTCAGAGATCAGAGCTATTTCACCAAAGTTTTCAAGGGCCTGCTCGGTCTCACCCCAACAGAATTCAAGGAAAGGGAAAGAGAGCGGAAAGAAACCACCGACAGCGAAGATCGGTAAGGCTCCAGATGATAGTCCGCCGGTATCTCGCAAGGGGAAGCAGATGCCGGACGCTGTTCATGCCCTCGCATTCAAGAAAGGCACAATAAGAGGAGGTTCCCAATAATGATAAAAGTGGTCTATTGCCTGCGTCGAAAACCGGACATGTCCTTCGAGGAGTTTCAGAAATACTGGCTCGAGACCCACGCTGACTTCGGGAAAAACATCCCCGGAGTAAAGCGCTACATCCAGGTGCATGCGCTGGGAGGAGAACTGCAGGAAATGATGGCCGCAGGTCATCCGGCGGGGAAAAACGAACCTTTCGATGGCGTCGCGGAGCTTTGGTTCGAAGAGGAAGATCTGAGAAAGCTGCCGGGAACCGAAGGCGCGCTTGCAGCCCTCCAGGACGAGGCCAACTTCATCGACTTCGAGCGCTCCACGATATTCCTTGCCGAGGAACACGTCATTGTAGACGGATGATTGGCAGGGATGGCGCGCAAGAAGCGGTCTGATGGCTCAGGCCAGCAGGTTGCGCGCGATTATAAGACGCTGGATTTCGGATGTGCCGTCCCAAATGCGGCCGAGACGGGCATCGCGGTAGAAACGTTCTGTCGGAGAGCCTTTCAGCAACCCCCTCGCGCCGTGTATCTGCAATGCCTTGTCGGCGACGCGGCAGGCCATCTCAGATGCGAAAACCTTTATCATCGATGATTCGGTCGTGATCTGTTCACCTCTATCGAGTTTGCGGGCGGCGTCATGCACCATCAACCGGGAGGCGTGAATCTCGGTCGCCATATCGGCAAGCATCCACTGGATCGCCTGGAACCGACCAATCGGCCGACCGAATTGCGTCCGCTTGCGCGCGTAATCGATCGAGAGTTCGAGCAACTTCTGTGATGCGCCCACGGCGACCGCCCCGATGAACTGGAGACGGCCCGCATCCAGTCCACCCATCGCGACAGCAAAGCCCAGGCCCTCTTCCCCGATCAGGTTTTCTTTCGGCACACGGCAATCTTCAAATCGCAGACGCGCAGTCGGCATCCCGCGAAGGCCCATTTTGGGCTGCACAGCGTCAACAAAAAAACCGGGGAAATCCTTTTGCACGATTAAGGCGCTGACGCCGCCGCGCGCTCCCTTTTCCGGATCGGTCACGGCGAAGACAACATGCAGGTCGTTGACGCTGCCGTTCGATATCATGTGCTTGGTACCGTTAATGTAGTAATAATCTCCGCGCAGTTCCGCCTTCGTCCTTATGCTTGCGGCATCGCTGCCGGCCTCGGGCTCGCTGAGGGCAAAATCGGCCCTTGACTCGCCGCGTGCGATGCGCGGGAAATATTTCTCTTTGAGATAGTCCGTTCCGAACTGTGCCAGCCCGGCCACGGAGCCTCCGATGAATCGGACCACCGACTGGTTCACGCGCGCGAGTTCCTCCATAACCACGGAGACCTCGAGCACATTCAATCCCATTCCGCCGTATTCTTTGGGAACCCCCATCCCGTACAGGCCCATTTCCCTTATCTTCTCCGCCAATGCGTCAGGTATCGCGTCGGTTTCTTCGATTTCGTTCGAAAACGGTTCGATTTCGTTGTCCACGAAATCGCGGATTTTCATTCGTAATTCTTCCAGTTTTTCGTCCACGCTTATTGCTCCCTTTCCCGCTTCAGGATCTATACGGATGGTATCCAATCTGGTGAAAGATCCACTTGCCACATAGTGGGTTGAAACATTATATCATTTTCGCCCGTTCAAACGTCCAGATAAAATCAAGGGAGGAATTCGTTTTAGCCGACGTCTAAGAGTCTAGTTTGTCGAGGGATTCACCAGCATAATCGGCGTATGGAGTATCGGGATACTTCTTCATGATTGCCTGTAAATGTTTGCGCGCGGCTTCGACATCGTTCAAGTGATGCGCATAGATTTCCGCAAGCCGCGTGTGAGCGGAGGAGTATTGTTCTCTTCCGAGCTTCTTCGCATGCGCTAATCCCTTTTCATATATCCCGGCCGCCTTGTGATAGTCCTTCTTCTCAAAATACAGTTGGGCCAGTTCGAAATGCGCGATAGCATCGTGGGGATCTTTGGCTATCACGCGTTCATATTCCTCAACTGCGCCTGCAAAATCTCCCTTTATCGTATCGCTCTCGGCCTTGGAATGATCGCTTTTCACCGTGAGCCCCTTTGAAGGATCGGGCATAAGCGCCTCCGATAAGAAATCCGCGATGAGAGGCGCTTGCAGAGCGGCAAGACAGCCAAGAAGAACGACAAGCCCCAATAATGAACATCCTGAGGCGCCTGTTCTCATCCATCCTCCGACAGAAAGGAGAAATACAGCCAGCGAAATCCCCATGATCGCCCGGCCGGTATTATCGCGCCCGCTGATACGTCCTGAAAGGGTCAGATTCATGGATACCATGCCGAGTATAAACAGCACAATCATGGGACCTATGTAAAAGAGAAGTATCGTGAGGAGCATGATCTTTGGCGCCTCGTGATAATGCTACGCCTGCACTCAGTACTGTCTTAGATAACTCTCGATTCCAAACCCGGATCCGACATCGCATGAACCGACACCGATCTCCATTCCATCAATCATTCAGCCCGAGAATTTCTCTGTCTCTTTCCATAAAATAGACCCATGTGTTGCGTGACATGAGACAGTAATCTTCTTCGCAGAGCACACCGAGAATCTCGAGATGCAATTGCCGGCCCTCGACATGCTCAGGATCATGCTTGAGCAGGACGTCAAGGAGTTGCAGGGCCAACTGGGCTTTGCCCTGCTTCAAGAGATCTTTGCTCCTGTCCAGGATAGCCGTGTCATTCCCGATAAGGCCGAAAATCTCTTCGTTGACCTCGCTCTCCGGGCGGGGCAGAAGATGGGCCGGGTTATGATCGAAGTACCCGTGGTACCACCTGTAGATGTTGTAGACGGCGAATTCGGGGCGGGAGTAAAGGAAACGAAGGTTTGGATGATCTTTAAGATGGTCCGGCAGTTTCACAACATGGATCATTTCATCCGGCGGCATATCCTCATTGATGCACTCCACAACCTGGTCGTGAATGGAATAGATCGCCTCGATCGTCACATCGAGGGTTTCCCTGACCTGCTCGCCCTCATAGACCGCATGGCCGCCGTGGGCGATAAGCATCTCAGGCTCTTTCTCGCGGACGGCCTCCAGTGCGCGCGCCCAGGAGAGGGTGAAGCGGGTCGGCTTGAACGGGTTGCCGATATTCGGGAAGCCCGAGATGATAAGGTCGCCGACAAACGCGGTCCGTATCTCAGGAACAAAAACCCAGGTGTGGTCGTCGGTCTCAGCGCGGGCATGATACAATTCGAACGTTTTGTCGCCAAGCGTGAAGGTCATTGATTCATCATAGGTCGTTGTCGGCTCGACAAAGAAAGGTTCCTTCTCGTGTATGAACGGGAGATTGAACTGAATCGAGGCGATGCGCGCCCGATGCTCGGCCAGAATACGATATTTTTCGAACCGCTCGGTGATATATCGGTGTGCGATGATTTCGGGTGAGTCATCGAGAAAGGCCGGCCCCCCACCGACATGGTCGCGATGGCCGTGGGTGTAGATGATGTATTTCACGGGACCACCCGTTTCCTGGATTTTCTCCCTCATCTTTCCTCCGAGGTGCGGAAAGATGAGCGTGTCGATCACGACCGTCCCTTCCGTCGTGTCCACCCAGGAAGCGTTCGCGATCAGGATCCTGGCCACGTGTACATCCGGTCGGGGATGCTCGAACTGGACGTCGCTGAAATTTATTACCTGCACCGCCTGATCCTTCTTCGGTTGTCTCGCGGATTCAAAGGCCTTGCGATCTTTCTCCATCGTTCTCCTCCATTTCCGGACGATCCCGAATTCTCACCTGCCTCATCATACAACTGCGACCGGCCCCAGTCAACACAGAGACAACCTTTTGTGGAAAGAACAGCGGATGTCAGTCAGGGCATGAGGCTAGCGCGTTTGCACTAGAAATGCCATGGTAAAAAGTAGTCATTGCTGCCACCCTCAATCAAGTCCTCGGCGAGAAAAGACGCCGATCAGCAAAGAAAGGATATGGGCTAAAATGAAATTGCGATTCGTCATTCTA
>CAYZZY010000107.1:0-9413 GCA_964482745.1 uncultured bacterium | reverse complement strand
ATTGCTGCGATTCTTTCCACAAGCATCCTTCTGTCACTCAATTGGAGTTTGCTCATCGCCACAATCTGCTCGGCCCTCTTTATTCTCATTATGGTCTTGGAGCAAAATGGGCTTATGATGCTTGCTTCCGCTTTCAGGTGGCAGGGTCCCCCGATGTTGTCCGGAGACGTAGTGGCATATACGTCGATGAAAGTATTCGGATTCTACCTGACTGCATTCCTGGCAGGGTACCTTTCACATCGGCTGGGTCTGCTTCAGTCGTTCCAACAGAATGTCCTGAACAGTTTCTCAAGCGGATTCATAAGTATAGATTTGGACCACACCGTGACGTTTCTCAACGTTTCGGCCGGCGCCCTGCTTGGACATCGTCGATCGGAAGTGATCGGCACACCGGTTTCTTCGGTCTTTGCTGTAGCCGACGGCGAGGCGAATCCTCTGGATGAGTCGGTTTCCGAGCACAAGGAGTGTCAGAGTAAGGAGGTCACACTGGTTCGAACCGATGGGAAGCGGATCCCAATTGGGATAACCGTATCACACCTGCGGGACCGCGGGAAGAAGCTTATGGGAGCCGTTGCCAGTTTTACGGACCTGACCGAACTCAAGCGGATGGAAGAAAAGCTCAGGCGGGCGGATAGATTAGCGGCGATAGGGGAAATGTCGGCTTCGCTTGCCCACGAAATAAGGAATCCGGTGGCCTCCATAAGGGGCGCCGTCCAGGAACTGTCCGAGCACCTTATGCTCGATGGCACAGATAGCCAACTGATGAGGATAGCGATGAGGGAATCGGATCAGCTGAGCAGGATCATTTCCTGCTTTCTCGAGTTTGTCGACACGGGTCCGCGCGATGACCGGCAATTTGGTGTCAACGAGCTATTGGAAGAAATCGCCCGGATCGCGCAACAGCGCCTTGCCAGGCACAGCACTATCCGAATTCTTGAAGAGTTCCCGGAGGGCTTGGGTCATGTTGTCGGGGATCGCGCCCGGATCAAAGAGGCGATGTTGAATGTAATCCAGAACGCCGTGGATGCGATGTCCGATGGAGGCGACCTGCACATATGTGCGCGCGGGAATGGAAACCCGTCCGGCAACGTCACCATCCGGATAAAAGATGAGGGCAAGGGGCTTTCACCAGAGGGTGTACAGAAGATTTTCGATCCCTTTTATACGACCAGGCCTCAGGGAATAGGCCTCGGCATGGCAATTGCCCACAAGATAATAGATTCGCACAGGGGCTCCATAGATGTTGAAAGCGCCGAGGGCAGGGGGACAACCGTAACCATCGGATTGCCCAGAGAGGACTAAGTCGGAACCATGGAGAGATTTCGTGTTCTGGTAGTCGAAGATGAACCAAGCATGCGTGAGCTGCTCATGATAATGCTGGAGAGCCAAGGCTACGACGTGTGCGGCGTGGAAACATATGATGACGCCGTGAACAAACTGAAAAACGGATTGTGGGATCTTGTGATTACCGACCTCTGGCTGAACGATGACAGACAGGGAGGAATAAAGGTTCTTCGGCAAGCCCAGGATGCAGACGGATTCATATCCTCCATCGTTATCACTGCGCACAGCTCGGTCGATACCGCTGTCGAAGCGATGAAGCTGGGGGCCTATGACTACCTTATAAAACCTTTCAAGAATGACGAACTCAAATTGGTTGTCTGCAAAGCGCTGGAGAGCAAAAAGCTCCGGGTGGAGAACAGGGCGCTCCGGTTGGAACTCAAAAAATATGACAGGCTGGACGATCTGGTGGGGAAGAGTCCCTCCATTAATGATATGAAGACCTTTATACGGAAGGTGGCGGGCCTTTCAAGCACCGTTCTCATACTTGGGGAAAGCGGAACAGGCAAGGAGATCGTGGCAAAGGCCATTCATAACTGCAGCGCGCGCAGCGATAAACCTTTTGTCGCAATTAACTGTGGCGGGATGCCGGAGAACCTGCTCGAGAGCGAATTGTTCGGTCATGTCAAAGGGGCGTTTACCGGCGCGATTTCGCATAAGGATGGCCTGTTCAAGGTAGCCGACGGCGGCAGCCTTTTCCTGGATGAAATCGGCGAAACATCAATCTCGCTGCAAGTGAAGCTGCTCAGGGTTCTCGATGAAATGAAGATACGGCCGGTCGGCAGCTCTTCAGATTTCTCGGTTGATGTCCGCCTGATATCGGCCACCAACAGGGATCTGGAGAAGATGGTTGCCAACGGCGAATTCCGGGAGGATTTCTATTACCGCCTGAATGTGATTCCCATACATGCTCCGTCGCTTCGCGAGCGGTGCGAGGATATCCTGCTGCTTACCAGGCACTTTCTTAATGATTTCTTTAACAGGTCAGGGAGAAAGATACGTTTTACACCTGAAAGCGAAAAGCTTCTTGAAAAATATCACTGGCCCGGCAATGTGAGACAGCTCCAGAATGTCGTCGAGAGGGCTGCGGCGCTGTGTGACGGCGATGTCGTACAGTGCGACGATCTGCCCCGGCAGTTGCGCGATGCGTCCGGGGAAGAATCCTATGCTGCAAGTCTCCCGGGGGAAGGGATTGATTTTGAAGTGCAGGTGGAAGCATATGAACGCTCAATGATAAAACAGGCGATGAAAAGGACGGGCAACTCACAGACAAAGGCTGCCCAACTTCTCAGGCTTACGCCGAGATCGCTTAGATATAAACTTGAAAAATATGACATGAAAAGCAGGGAAAACTAAGCCCAGAACACTGTTTCCAAAAAGGATGGGAGGAAATACCGATGCCATCGTTCCAGTACACGGCGCGCGACAAATCAGGGAGAAGCTTGTCCGGCGTGCTCGATGCCGATAGCAGACAAGACATGCTTCAAAAACTCAAAGACAAGGGATTAATGCCGACCTCGGTAAATGATTCCGGAGCGGCCCGCAAGGCGGGCGGTTCCGGCAAGGCCGTCGTCGCAGGTCAGGTGAAGGCGAAAAGGGTGAAGGGCGAGGAGATGGTCTTGTTCACTCGCTCGCTTGCCACGATGGTCAACTCCGGTCTGCCGCTCCTTCAGGGGATCGATATCATGGTTGAGCAGACCGAGAACGTCAACTTCAAGCGGGTGCTCACCCAGGTTGGACAGGATATTGAAGCCGGCCTGACGTTTTCCGACGCCCTGAAGAAACATCCAAAGGCATTTCCCGAGCTCTATTCGAGCATGGTGCGCGCGGGAGAAGCCAGCGGAAATCTGGATGGGATATTGATCCAGCTCGCGGAGTACCTTGAAGCCACTGAAAAGCTGAAGCGTGAAATCAAGTCCGCAATGACCTATCCCGTTATCGCGTTTGTGATAGTTGTCGCTATTGCTACCGGCCTCCTGGTGTTCATCGTGCCGAAATTCAAAGACATTTTCGAGAGCCTGGGCGGTACCCTGCCGGCTCCCACGCTGATCCTGCTTGCCGCGAGCAATGTTCTCCGCAAATACTTTCTGATCGTCGTCGGTTGTATCATCGCCGGAGTGATAGTCGGTCGATACTATATTTCGACTCCGGTCGGAAGGTTGCAGTTCGATATCATGAAACTGAAGATCCCGGTCTTCGGCTCGCTATTCCGAAAGGTCGCGGTATCACGGTTCTCGCGAACCTTGTCCACGCTTACCCGAAGCGGTGTCCCCGTGCTTGCGGCGCTGGAGATTGTGGAACGCACCATCGGCAATGAAGTACTTGCACGCGCCATCAAGAGTTCAGAGGCGAATATCAAGGCAGGGGCCACCATTGCCGAGCCTCTGGCTCGAAGCGGCGTGTTTCCCCTGATGGTCACGCGCATGATCGATGTCGGCGAAAAAACGGGCTCCCTTGATGAGTTGCTCTACAAAGTATCGGAGTTCTATGACCAGCAGATCGAGTCAACCGTTGCCCAACTCACGTCGCTTATCGAGCCGATTCTGATCCTTTTCCTGGGTGTCGTTGTCGGCGGAATGGTGCTTGCTCTTTTCATGCCCATATTCCAGCTCTCGACTCTTGTGGGCTAATGAAGATAAGGAGTGCATCTGAAAAATGGAAATGATTCAAGGGAAATCGATTTTCATGACCGGCGGGGCCGGGTTTATTGGGACAACACTGGTCCACAAGCTGCTGGATCATAATAAGATTGTGGTGTATGACAACGGTCATCGCAATGCGCTGAGAGATTCTTCCGCCTGGACGCATCCAAATCTCTTCTATGTACATGGCGATGTCCTCGACTTCGAAAAACTGTCCACGGCTGTCAAGAGGGCCGAACCCGATATGGTGGTCCATCTGGCCGCCATAGCGGGCGTGGATACCGTGCTGCAGATTCCCGCACGAACCATGAAAATCAACTTCATCGGCACCTACAATATCCTCGAAGCGACCATTGCACATGCCGGAAACGTGGAGCGCTTTGTGGACTTCTCCACAAGCGAGGTGTTCGGTACGCATGTGTATCATGCCGAGGAGATGAGTTCCACAACCCTTGGGACAGTCGGCGAGGCTCGCTGGACGTATGCCGTCAGCAAATTGGCCGCGGAGCACCTCGTTCACAACTATGGAAAAGAGACAGGCCTGCCCACGGTCTCGATCCGGCCTTTCAATGTTTTCGGGCCGAGACAAGTGGGAGTCGGCGCCATTCACACATTTATTGTCCGGGCGATCGAGAACCGTTCACTTGAAATCCATGGTGACGGCAATCAGATACGCGCATGGTGCTATATAGATGACATGATCGACGGAATACTTCTCTCGCTTGTAAAACCCGAAGCCGTTGGCCATGTGTTCAACATAGGGAATCCGCGAGGCACCGTCACCATAAACACACTTGCCGAGAAGATTAAGGCCCTCAGCAATTCGAGTTCGGAAATAGTCAATGTCGAGAAGGACTATGTCGATGTCGAGTTGAGAATACCGAGCATCCAGAAGGCAGCGGAGCTTCTGGGATTTCAACCCAAGGTGGACTTGAACGAGGGACTGTCTCGCGCCATTTCCTGGTACAGAGAAGAAATGCGGGAAGGGCGGAAATCAGGACAGATCCACGAACAGAGGCAGCCCGCACAACAGGTAGTCTGATTTCGTTTCCAGGAACGACGAACAGGCAAAGCGCGGGCTGATCGAGAACGTATATGGCGAAGACACACGGCGCCGGCGCGGTCGTATGCCGCGATGTGGAATGCCACACGGTGGTCGGGCGCAGCCCGGCTCGAATCATACGGAGGCGGTGAGCATAATGAGTGTCTACATGTCTGTCATTGTTCCTGCGTACAATGAGGAAGAGAATCTGCGCGATACGGTCTCGGTAATCGCAAAGAAACTGGACGAAATCGGGACGACCTTTGAGATAATCATTGTGAACGACGGCAGCACGGACGCGACCGAAACGATTGCCGGGGAACTTGGGAAGAATGATACCCGCATAAGGTTGATTAATCATCCATGCAATCTTGGGCCGGGCAGCGGAGTGTTTACGGGAATCGAGGCCAGTCAGGGCGAGTTTGTGATTTTCATTCCCGCCGACCTGGCTCTTGACATAGACGAACTCCCGAAGTATATCAATGCCTCGCGAATGTGCGATCTTGTCGTTGGAGTCCGCTCCGACCGCCGGGACTATTCGCTGTTTCGCAAGTTCGTGTCGCATGTCAATATCGCATTGGTCAAGATCCTGTTTGGAATGAAGCAACGGCAGTTCAACTATATCCATATGTATCGAAAGGATATGTTGAACCGCATAAATATCGAGTCCAGAGGCGTATTCATAACCGCCGAGATAATGATCAAGGCGCGCGATCTGGGCTATTCGCTCCATGAGGTCGATATCACGTATGTCCCTCGAACCGCCGGGAAGGCGGCCTGTGGAAATGCCGCAGTCATTATGGAGACGGTGAGGGACCTGTTCAGGTTCTGGTGGAAACGGACTTTTCATAGAGCCCATCATTTGCGCCCGGCACGGAATGTCGGTGCTTAGATGGAATCCACGACATTCCGCAAACGAGCCGGCTGGTTCGCCTTTGCGCTCTGCCTGTTTGTCTATGTGCTGACGCTCTGTCCCACGGTTCCCTGGGATGACGCCGGCGAGCTGATAGCCGCCAGCTACACACTCGGCATCCCACATCCGCCCGGTCATCCGTTATACGTCCTTATCGGCAAATTGTTTACTCTCATCCCCGCCGGATCAGTCGCCTGGCGCGTGAATCTCATGTCCGCCTTCTTTGGAGCGCTCAGTTGCCTGGTGCTCTACAAGATAATACTCGAGCGGCTTGAGGACAAACCCTGGAAGACGGCTGCGGCGCTTGGGGGGGCTTTCTTTTTCGCATTTGCGCCCACCGTATGGGATCAGGCCACCGTCGCCGAGACCTCCACGCTCCACAGCTTTTTCATGCTGGTTCTCATATTCTTTGCTTTCCGCCTGGCCTCCGGCGGAATTGTCTGGAAGAGCGAAAAACACTCATTATACCTTTTCAGTTTCATTTATGGATTAAGCCTGACGAATCATGTGGCAGGCGTTTTTTTCTTCCCCGCGTTCGCCTACATTCTGATTTTGAAATTCAGAGGGCGCATCTTTGCGCCCCGACTTCTGGGCGGTATGCTGGCTTTTTCTTTCCTTGGGCTTCTTGTTTATGCATACCTTCCGATACGGTCAATGGCAAATCCGCCCATTGACTGGGGGAACCCGGAAAACCTGAGCAATTTTATCTGGGTTATTACCGCGAGACAATATGCGCCAAATTTTGCCTCCGAATTAAGCCTGATCAGCGTCGGCGCGAACCTTGTCTTTCGGGCCCGGGATCTGCTCCACCAGTTTACCGTAGTGGGGTGCGCGCTGGGACTGGTTGGGGGATGGGCTCTTTACCGCGCGGAACGGCGGATCGTTGTGTTCAGCCTGCTGGTCATCGGCGTCCTTTTCTACGTCGGCCTCAATAGCGCGTTCATCTCAGCCTATTTTATTCCTGCGATCGCCCTGATGGCGATATGGATAGGGGTAGGTCTCCATAGAATGTTCGGATGGATCGCGCGTTTCTCGGAGCGAATAGACGGCGCCTCTTTGGGCGCGATGATAAAGTCAAGTCTCTGTACACTGCTTGCTGCCAGTTTCATTCTTCCCCTGGGAATTCATTTCAAGGAGATGGATCGAAGCGATGATCGTTATGCTCTTCGATACGGGGAGCAATTACTGAGTGAGTTGCCCGCGGATTCAGCGCTCTTTACCGTTGACGGCTATGCGTTGTTTATACTATGGTACCTTGTTTATTGCGAAGGAAGACGGCCCGACCTGATGGTGATAGAGCCGACGTGGCTATCGGGAAACCAGGCGCTGAGTTCGCAGGTGTTGGATCAATATCCCGACCTCGCGCTTCCGTCTCCCGAAATGCTTGCAAGCTATGTGTCACGCGCCACGGGTCCCGCCTCGCATCAGAATCTGACGATTCAGGCCGTGCTGGACGCGAACTCTCCGATTCGTCAGGTCTACTGGGGACTGGTTCCCGGTGATCTGCCGTTTATGCGAAACCTCGTGCCGCATGGGATCGTCTATCGTTACTATCCTCACCCGGTTGCGATGGATGATGAGATATTGGCCCGAAACCGGGAGTTCTGGGATTCCGAAGTGGAGGCCTTTCTCAACGATCCGAAAATGATAAGGGACAAGATCGCGCGCGAGATCTATCCCGCGGAATTGAACAACCAGGGACTGTTGTTCGAACGCCAGGGGCGTTACGACCTCGCGGAATGGGCAACGGACCTCGCCCTCAAGTTCAATCCCGAATATCCGGTGAGCCGGTACAACCTTGGCCGTCTTTATGCCCGCGCCGGACGCCATGATGAAGCGATAAGAGAGTACCAACGAGCGATCCAAGGGAATCCTTACATGGCCGTTGCCTATTACAATATGGGAAATGCGTATAAAAAACTCGGGCGCTTCGACGATGCATTTCTCGCATATCGGGATGCGGTGCATTTCTATCCATCCTATCACGAAGCTATCACGGCCCTGGGACAACTTCATCTTCTTGCCGGACAGACCGAAGACGCGGTGCAGGCTTTTCAGCGCGCACTGGAGGTCGAACCGACATACGCGTTTGCTACAAGGGGGTTGGCGAGTGTCTATCTCCAGACCAATCGGCTGGATGAGGCCAAGCAGGCTCTGGACAGAGCCCTCGAGCAGGATCCCGACTCTCCGGCGGGATTGTATGCCCTTGCCAAATACCATGCTCGTTCAGGACATGAGGAAGATGCTGCAAATGCGCTCAGGCGCTCCATCGGAATTGGAGGCAGCGCGTTTCTGGATGAAGCGCTGACCGATGACGATTTGAGAAACCTGGCGGAGAGTCTCCCGGCGAACGAGGAGGATCGAATTGGGCGCTAATCGATTCAAACGCTTTTTGCCGCACGCCTCCATCTTTGTGCTCATGCTCGGAGTGTATGTTTACACGCTATGCCCCCCACGGTGTTCTGGGACGATGCGGGAGAACTGATAGCCGCGTGTTATAAGCTTGGAATACCGCATCCGCCCGGCCATCCGCTGTATGCCATCCTCGGCAAGCTGTTCACGCTTATCCCGGTTGGTTCTCCGGTTTATCGTGTGAATTTTATGTCGGCTTTTTTCGGTGCGCTCGCCTGCGTCACGCTTTATGAGGTCGCGCGGGAATTGGCGTTGCGAGATGAGCAGACAAACCAATTTGCCGGCTTTGCGGGCATAATCATAGGATTGGGCACGGCTTTTTCCGGAATCCTCTGGGATCAATCTGTCGTTGCCGAAACGACGTCCTCGCATTCATTCTTCATGTTGATTGTAACCTTGCCGGCGTTCCGAATCTATGCCGACGGTCCGGACGATCCTCGACTGACACGGCGCCTTTTGGCATTCAGCTTCATATACGGTTTGAGCTTTACAAATTATGTCGCCCGAAGGGTCTGCGGGAATCATTTCTTTAATGTTGCGGTCTACCATCAATGGCACCACGACCTCGCGTCGGCCGAGATATTCTCCCGCGCTTTCCGCCTCAGTCCTAATGATGCCACTTCGAACCACAATATCGGCCAAATGATGTTTGATCGAGGAGAAGCCGGCAAGGCGATTCCGTTCTTCAGACGAACAATTGCCAATGATCCCGCCAGCTTTAAGGATTATTACAGCCTGGGGCTGTGCTACTCGGGCACGGGGAAAAACAGGCAGGCATTGGATATGTTTCAGATGGCGCTTCTTGTCAAGCCCGAATCGTTTTCCTCTTTAGGGGTTGCCTATCTGAGAGTGGGAGAGACGGAGAACGCCGAAAAGTTCCTAAAAACGGCACTTGAGCTTGAGCCCGATAACGCTGAGAACTGGTATAACCTCTCATGTTTAAAGGTGTTGGAAGGAGACAAAGCAGCCTCCATTGAACACCTTAAAACAGCCTTAACACTTGATTACAAAAAGGTTTATGACTTGGCATCGAGGGATGCAAGAATATTCCCCCCTCCTCAAC
>CAYZZY010000106.1:0-9602 GCA_964482745.1 uncultured bacterium | reverse complement strand
GCGGTCATCACCGTTTCCGGGATATCCATCGGCGCGAGGAAAGCGCCCGCGACAAACACGCCGGAGCGCGAGGATCCATTCGGGCGGAACGTGGAGGCCTGAGCGTAGCCGTGACTGTCAAGCTCTATGCCTGCGATCTCCGCAAGTTCTTTTGTGCCTTCCGCCGGCTTCATGCCGACCGAAAGGATGAGTAGATCGAATTCTTCTTCCTTGATTTCACCGTCATCGGAAACATACCTGATCAGCAGGTTCTTCGTTTGCTGCATTTCCTTGACGGAGGAAACAATGGCGCGGGTATACCGGACACCGTTGTCTTTCTCCGCACCGATATAATAGCGTTCAAACCCTTTTCCGAACGCGCGGATGTCATTGAAGAAAATCGTACACTCCGCGTCTTTTTCGTGTTCGGCCGTCATGATCGCTTCTTTTGTGGCGTACATGCAGCAGACCGACGAGCAGTATTCATTCCCGCACACAGCGTCACGCGAGCCGACACACTGCACCCAGGCGATCCTCCTGGGCGCCTGCTTGTCGGACGGACGCTCGATGTGGCCCTGGGTGGGGCCCGAGGCGCTCAGAAGGCGCTCGTATTGCAGACTCGTTATAACGTTCTGATACCGGCCATATCCGTACTCCGGCCGGCATTCGGGGTCCATCGTGTCGTAACCGGGAGCAAGGATGACGGCTCCCACGTTCAACTCTATGATCTCGTCCTGCATTTCATAATCGATCGCGCCGGTCGGACACTTCTTCTGGCACACGCCGCACTTGCCCTTCGTGAATTTGAGGCAGTGCTCGCGGTCGATGACGGGTTTGTTGGGCACGGCCTGTGGATAGGGGACATAAATGGCCTTGCGCTTGCCGATACCCGCCTCAAACTCGCTGTCTACCTTGCTCGGGCATTTCTCCTGGCAGAGACCGCAGCCGGTGCATTTGTCATAGTCGACCGACTTCGCCTTGCACCTGACTCTGACGGTAAAATTCCCCTCTTCGCCTTCGATGGCCTCGACTTCGGAATAAGTGACCAAGTCGATATTGAGATGCTTGTCGACTTCGATAAGCTTCGGCGAAATGGTGCACATCGAACAGTCATTGGTGGGGAACGTTTTATCGAGTTGGGCCATGCGGCCGCCGATGGAAGAACTCTTGTCAACCAGGTACACCTTGAAACCGGCGTTGGCGAGATCGAGCGACGCCTGCATGCCGCCGATGCCGCCACCGACCACCATGACGGCGCCGACTTTGCCGGCGGAACCAGGATCGCCGTTGCCGGAACCTTCTTTGCTGCTCATATCATCTCACTCCACATATTCCGCGTATTCCTAAGCGAGCCCTTTCGAGGAAAGAAGCGGCCGGGGATCGACCATGTGCTTGGCCCAAAGTTTGTCGACTTCCTTCACTCCCATGGCAAGCGCCAAAAGCTCGGTGATATAAAGGATCGGTATTTTTCGGGGGATGCCGCCGCTTTCTACAAGTTCTTTCTGCCGCATGTCCAGGTTGGCATGACACATCGGACAACTCACCACGATGCATTCCGCGGCTGCCTCGTCGGCCATGCTCAGCAGTATTCCGCTGAGCCGTTTAGTGACGTCGGAGCGGGCCATCGCCAGTCCGGCGCTGCAACATTCGGTCTTGTAGGACCAGAACCGGTTATCGGCCCCGACGGCCTCCATAAGGACATCCATATACTGCGGGTCCTCATAGTCGTCAACGTTTGTCATTTTCGGCGGACGGACCGTCAGGCAACCGTAATAGCATACGGTCTTGAGTCCTTCAAGGGGCTTCTTGACTTTTTCCTTGACCTTCTCGATCAACTCAGGACGCGCAAGGAGCTGGATGATCTGCAGGACCTCGATGCCGCCGGAATATGACATCTCTATCAGCGAAGCAATCTCGACGCCGAAGTCCTTATCCTCCCGGATTCGATGTTCGGCGACCTTGAGCCGCTGGAAGCAGGCGGAACAGGGAACAACGAGCGTTTTCGCGTTATC
The DNA here is from genome assembly GCA_964482745.1 of uncultured bacterium. Taxonomy (GTDB): domain Bacteria; phylum Abyssobacteria; class SURF-5; order SURF-5; family SURF-5; genus CAYZZY01. Next base: position 7,611 of record CAYZZY010000106.1, on the reverse strand, counting down.
CTTTTCCGCGAGCGCAAGCACGCGAGCGCCAAGGGCGATCGACAGCTTGTCGTTCGTGCAGTGCGCCGACGTGGCGCCGCAGCAGTTCCAGTCCGTGACCTCCTCCAACTCAATACCGAGATGGTCGCAGACCATCTGCGTTGATTCATCGAATTCCTTTGCGGTGCCGTGCAGCGAACAACCCGGATAGTATGAGACTTTCATAGATATTGGTTCCCGATGCTCAAACCCGATCTTTCGATTCGCTCTTTGACCGCATCCTGGCAGTTCTACGGGGTAGATACAACCTCAAGGGTGCTTCCGTTCATGTGCTGACGGATTTCCAGGATACAAAAGAGTCAGGTCTTCTTGAATATTTTCTTTACCGCTTTTCTCCCCTTGATCGGCTCGGGGAAAATTTTTATCTTGCCGCGCTTGAACATTTCCATGCCGACATCGGCATCTTCCATGAATGTGCGCGTCTTCAGCTTGTACGTTCCAATCATTTGAAGCTCGTGAACCCTCCCCCACGTCTTGATCGCCGAGAGGAACGATTCATGGAACTTCCGCAAATTTTCTTCGGCTTCGGCTTTGCCTTCGCGCAGCGCCATCTCGCGCAACGTATCCATCACATGCGCGATGTCGATATCATTGGGGCAGCGCGTCGTGCAGGTCTCGCACGACGCGCATACCCAGATAGTACGACTTTTCAGGACTTCGTCACGCATGCCCAGATTCACCATGCGGATGATCTGGGCGGGAAGATAGTCCATTTCATACGACAACGGGCATCCACACGAGCACTTCAGGCATTGGAAACACGAGGATGTCTTCGTATGAGCCTTTTCCTCAACTTCCTTGCGAAGCCTGGTGTCAAGCTGATTCTCGGCTATTACCTTCGTTGCCATTCAAAACTCCAACTGTTCTTGTCGTCAGATCCTAGAAAAGTCCGACGACACGACCGTCCTTGCCGATATCCACGGCTTCGCCTGCGGGAACGGAGGGCAGGCCCGGCATCGTGCTCATTGTGCCGCAGAGCGGATAAAGGAACCCCGCTCCCACTGATGCGCGGATCTCGCGGATGGGAACCACAAAACCTGTTGGACGACCCTTCAGTTTCGGATCATGTGACAGCGACAAATGCGTCTTTGCCATGCATATTGGGAGTTTGTCGAATCCTTCTTTAGTGTAACGCTCAATCTGCTCGTTCGCCAGCGGCGAGAAATCAACTCCATCGGCGCCATACACTTCCGTTGCGATCGTATAGATCTTTTCTTTGATTCCCAGATCGAGCGGGTAGAGAAACTTGAACTTCTTTTTCTTCTCCGCCGCAGCGACAACCGCATGGGCAAGTTCTCTTCCGCCTTCGCCGCCTTTTGCATGGACCTGGCTCGGGACGGCAGCCAGCGCGCCCGCTTTTTCGGCGACCTTCTTGACGAACTTGATTTCGTTCTTTGTATCCGTCGCGAACTGATTGATTGCGACAACGCATTCAAGACCGTGCAGTTTGATGTTCTCGATGTGTTTTTCGAGGTTGCAGATTCCTTCTTCGAGCGCGGGAATATTCTCTGTAATCATCTCGGGACCAAGCGGTCTGCCGGCGACGACCCTGAATTTTCCGCTGTGCATCTTGAGCGCGCGAATCGTGGCTACGAGGACAATTGCGTCCGGAATCATGCCGCTCATCCGGCACTTGATATTGAGGAACTTTTCCATGCCGATGTCTGCGCCGAATCCGCTCTCAGTCACGAGGTATTCGCACGACTTAATACCGATCATGTCGGCGAGGATCGAGCTGTTGCCGTGTGCGATATTGGCGAATGGGCCAGCGTGCACGAGCACGGGTGTGTGCTCGGTGGTCTGCATCAGGTTCGGTTTGATGGCGTCTTTCATGAGAACGGCCATTGCGCCCGCGACCTTCAGGTCTTCGGCGGTTACCGGTTTGCCGTTCTTCGTGAAGGCCACGACGATTTTTCCAAGCCTCTTGCGAATGTCCTTGAGGCTGGTCGTCAGGGCCAGAATGGCCATTACCTCTGAGGCTACCGAGATGTCGAAGCCGCTCTCGCGCGGGATGCCGTTGAGCTTGCCGCCGAGGCCGGTGACGATCTGACGGAGCATCCGATCGCTGACGTCAACCACGCGCCGCCATGTGATGGTATCCGGATCGATGTTCAGTTTGTTGCCTTTTACGAGGTGGTTGTCAAGATATGCGGAGCACAGGTTGTGGGCGATGCTGACCGCGTGGATGTCGCCGGTCATGTGCAGGTTGAAGTCTTCCATCGGGAGCGCCTGCGAGTAACCGCCGCCGGCGGCGCCACCCTTGATGCCGAATGTGGGGCCCAACGAGGGCTGGCGGATCGCAATGATGGCTTTCTTCCCAATTTTATTGAGGGCAAGCCCGGTGCCGATGGTCGTAACGGTTTTGCCTTCGCCCAGGGGCGTCGGAGTGATAGCTGTTACGTCAATATACTTTGCATTCTTTTTGTTTTTGAGCCGGTCAATGACCTCGAGTTTGATCTTTGCGATATAATCGCCATGCAGCTCGAGATCTTTTCTCTTCAACCCCATCTTTGCGGCGATCTGTTCGATGGGCTTAAGCTTGATTGACTGGGCTATGTCGATATCGCTCTGAATCTTCTTTTTTGCCATCTGTTCCTCCTCTTTACAAGAATACCTCAGATACCTTTCATATTTCGAAAATCACCCGCTGCGGAAAGATAAGCGAGTGGAAACAACCGAAAAAACGGACAACCCAATCGGCCGGGGTAAGCCGAGTATTGGAGTCTCCAAAACTGCGTCGGGATGGACGGTGTTACAGTTTCTCCACGCCGAAGCGCATATTAGCATATAACACCGTGATTGTCAAGGAAAAACGGGGCGTCATAGAGCATATAATGAGCATGCCGGCGAAGGGCGGATTTCGTGTCAATATCGGTTCTGCGGCTAAACCTGTGTTCACGCGGCCCCTGTGCGTGCAGAGAGATAAAAACCTGTGAGGAACAAGCGAATTTCACGCGTCAGAACATCCTGAGGAAGCCGAACACACAGGCTTCCCGGGAGACTTTGCGCCACAATCCATCTACAACCGGAACACGCCCGGACAGGCTCTCTTCCATGGTAGCCCTGGCCAAAAATCACCGGCTTTCATACCGCAAAAGCCGGCCCATACCAACTCAATACAATGCAGATAAAGCATCCCAGGCGCTGGTCTGGATTCAGTCACATTGATAAGTGCAGGGAGAATCTACATGACTAAACAATTTGCAAATCGTCCCTGTTTTTGATATATTAATTCCCGGTACCATTCTTGTTTCCGAGACTAAAACCTGGCAGTTCTATACGGACCGAGATATGGGAAGGGTCCATTGGTTCCCTTAGACGTGGCCTTATAAAGGGAGCTGTTTTTGTTATGAGAAAATTCTTTAATGTTATCTACATGAAATGGTTCGTGGTATGCACAGGCCTCCTCTGTGCGCTCACCCTTGTTTCCGGCTGTTCGAAAAACGCCGACAAGACTGCTAACGCCTCCGATTCAGACTCGGACTTTGCGGTAAGCGTGAAGGTCGCGCCCGTCGTCCGTTCCGGTATCAAGTCGACCATACACGCTGTCGGCACGGTCACGGCTATCAACCAGGCAAAGACAAGCGCGAAGATACCGGGCAAGGTCGAGAAGATATTCGTGGATGAAGGCGGCACGGTCAGCGCCGGTCATACGCTTCTGAGCCTGGAGAAAACCGACCTGATACTCACGGTGCGCCAGGCAAAAGCGGCCGTCGGCATGGCGGAGGCGAATCTTTCGAAAGCGACAACGGCATGGGAGCGTGCGCAGGAGCTGCTCGAAAAAGGGATCGCTTCGAAGGAACAATACGACTTCGCCAAAAGCGCATTCGAGATGGCGGAGGCTTCGGTCACGCAGGCAAAGGCGGACTATGGGCTCGCCGAGAACCAATTGGGAAACGCCGATGTCACGACGATGTTCGGCGGAACCGTGCTCCAAAAATACGTGGACATCGGCGAGCGCGTCGCTCCGGGACAGCCCCTGTTTGAAGTCGCGCAGATCGATCCGGTGGAAATCGAGGTCGGCGTGGGCGACAGGCGCTTCTCTGAATTGAAACTGGGCCAGCCATCAACAATCGTGGTTGACGGCTATCCTCAACTCTCCTTCAAAGGCGAGGTAAAGAAAATCCAGCCAATCATAGATCCGACCACGCGAACATTCAAAGTAACCATTGGAGTCGCCAATCCGGAGGAGCTTCTGAAGCCTGGCATGTTCGCCAGGGCGGAGATCGAGATAGACTATCATCCGGATGCGCTCGTGATGCCCAGGGCCGCAACGCTCGAGGAAGAGGGGAAGTACTTCGCCGTCGCGGTCCGGAACGATCTGGCTCACCGCGCTGAAATCGTCCTGGGCTTTCGAGATGGAGACATGATCGAGGTATTGAGCGGCCTTTCAGAGGGCGATCAAGTGGTACTCGAGGGCGCATATGCGCTTGCCCAAGATGCGCCGCTCCAGATATCCGGAGAATGATGTAACGTGTACATAGCCGATTTTTCCGTACGCAGGGCGGTTGCCGCAACGATGATGGTGCTTATCGTCATCGTGCTGGGTACGACCGCCTTTTTCAGAATTCCGATAGATCTCCTGCCTGAATTAACCTTCCCGGTCGCGGCGGTTCTCACAGAATACGAGGGTGTCGGCCCCGAGGAAATAGAAAACTCTCTCACAAAAATCATCGAAGGCGCCGCCAGTCGTGTTGACGGAGTAAAGGAAGTCCGTTCCACGTCGGAGCGCGGCGTGTCGATTGTGACGGTTGAATTCGACTGGGGAACGAACATGGACCTCGCGGTTCAGAATATCCGCGAGGAAATAGATATGATTCCCGATTTCGTGTTCCCCGACGATGCCGACGATCCCCGTATCATGCGATTCGATCCTTCCGACATCCCGCTGATGGGATTGGGTGTCTCAGGCGGGGGGAACAACCCCGTACAGTTGGAGAAAATCACCGAGGACTACCTTCAGGACCCGATCACCGGCGTCGAAGGAGTGGCGTCGGTTTTGATCTTCGGAGCCATGCCTCGCGAAATCCTGGTGGCGGTCGACCAGGAGAAGCTGACGGCAGCCGGATTGGGACTCGACACCATTGTCGCCCGATTAAGGGGAGAGAATTTCAACCTCTCGATCGGAAGCCTCAAAGAAGGCTACAAGGACTATCTTGTCCGGGCCCTCGGCGAGTTCAAAAGCGTGAGCGAGATCGAGGACGTCGTGCTGGGCGCGAAGAACGGAAACGTCATTCGCGTGGGCGATGTCGCCAGGATCTACGACACTCACGCCGAGAACCAGGTCATTTCGCGCGACAACCTTCAACCCACGGCCATGATGATGCTGGTCAAGCAGTCAGGAGCCAATACGGTCGAAGTATCGAAGAAAGTCTGGGAGAAGATAGATGAGATCTCCCCCCACCTTCCGCCCGGCATTGAACTCATCACGATGTTCGATTCGGCCGACTTTATCAACCGCGCCATCGGCGACGTATGGTCAAACCTGCTCTGGGGCAGTCTGCTTGCCGTGATAGTGCTGTATCTTTTTCTGCGTCACCTCAGGCCCGTGGCCATCATCGCCATCGCAATTCCCACGTCGCTTCTCGCCGCGTTCCTTCCCATGTACTTCATGGGCATGACGATAAACATGATCTCGCTCGGAGGGCTTGCCCTCGCCGTCGGCATGGTGGTCGACAACTCGATCGTCGTGCTCGAGAACATCTTCCGGCACATGCAGGAAAAAGGCGAAGACCGCATGACGGCGGCCAAGAAGGGGGCAAGCGAGGTAGGTATCGCCATAACGGCATCAAGCTTTACGACTGTTGCCGTGTTCGTCCCGATCGTCTTCACCCAGGGACTGGCATCAAGGATATTCCGCGATCTCGCGCTCACCGTGACATTTGCCCTGCTTTCGGCTCTTTTCGTTGCGGTCACGCTCGTGCCCATGATGGCGTCGAAGCTCCTTTCTGTGGAAAAAAGGAGGAAAGAGGGCAGGTTTTTCACTCGCATCAAGGAAGCGTACAAAGGGATCATCGCGTGGGTCCTGGATCATAAGATAATAACGATGGGCGCGACCAACATACTGTTTGTCTCGGCCATCGCGATTGCTTTGTCGCCCATGATGGGAAAAGAGTTCATGCCCACAGCCAACGACGACACCTTCATGATCGAAATAGAGCTTCCACGCGGAACACGGCTCGAGGAGACTGACAGAATATCAAAAAAAATCGAGGCACTGGTCCTGGAAATGCCAGAAGCAGAGGCCGTACACTCAGTGATCGGTCATTCGGCCAATAGCGACACCATGGATCCCAAAGGCGCTTTCTTCGTCGTCAACCTCAAGGATCAGTCTCAAAGACAGAGAACGGTCGAAGCCGTAAACAATGATCTCCGACGACAGGTGCAGCAGATCCCCGGGATCAACAAATATAACTTCGTCAACCTCCAGAGCCAATCAATGGGTGGAAGCGGCGGAAAGCCGATCGAAGTGAAGATCTTCGGGAAAGACCTCGGGACATTGAGTGCGCTTTCCCGGAAGGCCGCCAGCCGGATTGAAAAGGTTGAAGGGGTTGTGGACGTCGAGGAAACATTTCAGTTCGGCAGCCCTGAGTTACAGATTAAATTTGACCGCGAGAGAATGGCCCAACTCGGACTCAGCATCGCGCAGGTCGCGGTCCCGATGGAAACCGCGGTGAAGGGGACCGTGGCCAGCAGGTATCGGGAAATGGGAGAAGAGTTCGACATTCGCGTACGCCTTAGCGAAGAAGACAGGGATAGTTTAGTCGATCTCAACGCCATCTCCTTTACAACCCCGAGAGGCAATCAGATAAGGCTGTCTGATGTGGCCAATGTGGAAGTGGGCTCGGGACCAGTCAGAATCTTCCGAGACGATCAGAAGCGGTCCGTAAGCATAGTATCCAACTACCTCGAACAAGAGCATGATCTGAATGGCGTGGTGACCGATATAAAAACGAGTTTGTCCGAAATGAGCTTGCCGATGGGCTATTACATCGAGTATGGCGGCTCATATGAAGACATGCAAGAATCAATGGTACAGCTCACGCTCGCGTTTCTGCTTGGCGCGCTCCTCGTCTACATGATCATAGCCGCCGAGTTCGAATCGCTTATCCATCCGTTCACCATTATGTTCGCGGTTCCGTTCGCCTTTACCGGCTCGATCTGGGTGCTGTACCTGGCGGGGATGACGCTTTCGGTCAACTCGGGCATCGGGGTCATCATGCTGGCCGGCATAATCGTAAACAATGGAATCGTGCTGATCGACTATGTCAACCAACTGCGGGCGGAGGGAATGGAGATAAGGGAAGCGCTCATCGAGGGCGGCGCCACGCGTCTCAGGCCCGTTCTCATGACAACACTCACAACGATTCTTGCGCTCGTCCCGATGGCCGTGATGAGCGGCGCGGGCTCCGAGATGAGAAGGCCTCTTGCGATTTCCCTTATCGGCGGCCTGACCCTCGGCTCGGTGCTCACCCTCCTTGTCATCCCAACTGCATACTATCTGTGGGACGCAATGGCGCATCGCATCTATATGATGTTTATGCGAATTCTCCATCCCGAAGAGTTGGCAGG
>CAYZZY010000105.1:0-9738 GCA_964482745.1 uncultured bacterium | reverse complement strand
AAAAATTCAAGAAATCCAAGGTAAGTAATGCAGAGGTCACGGAGAAAAGAGAAAGACATTGCTTTGTGTCTTCGTCTGATCTTTCTATAAGAGAGGAATCAATCTCTGGTTGCGATTTTAAAAAAATGCCAGGGCCTCTTTGATTTGCTTTTGCAGGGGCACGCCGCGTCATGTTCTTTCTTGAAACACCTCATCCTTTTTGTAAAGCGCTTAAACGATTAGGGTTCCATTTGTTTCTTGACAAAAGCCCAAAAACGTAGTATAATAACAGTTGAACAACTATTCAAGCGTATCCGGGCCAAAAACATGAAGACAGTCATCCAAAAAGAGAACGATGTCTGCGAAATCGAGTTCGTCGACAAGGCGCGCGTCGAGGTTGTACGCAGGCGCATGCCCGATGCCGAACTGCTGGAGGGACTCTCTCAGATATTTAAGGTTCTCGGCGATCCAACCCGGCTTCGAATAGTCTCCGCGCTGGCGGTGAAGGAGCTTTGCGTGTGCGACATCGCCAACCTGCTGGGCAGCAGCATTTCCGCCGTTTCTCATCAGCTCAGGGTTCTCAGGAACCTTAAGCTGGTCAAGCACAGGAAGGACGGCAAGATGGTTTACTATTCGCTTGACGACGAATGCGTCGAGACATTGCTGAGAGAGGGCCTGAACCACATTGGGGAATAATTTTTTTCGACGAACGCTTGAAGGATTGCTCAAGCATGAAAGCATCGAAATCATACAAAATTGAATATGCCGGCGGATTCGATCTCAGGATCGAAGATCTGTTCCGCTCTTTTGGAGGAAAAGCATGAGCGACCATCCTACAGCAGAGATTGAAGTGAATGTAAGCGGCATGGATTGCCCCTCCTGTGCCGAGAAAATTGAAAAGGTCGTAACAAGCATGGACGGCGTTGAAAGCGCCGCCGTCAATTTCACGGGCGGCAAAATAACCGTTCGATTCGATGAACAGACGACAGGCACGGAAAAGATCGAGCGTCAGATTGAAAAGCTCGGCTACCAGACGGGAAAGGCGCCGGGCGAAATTGCCGACAGATTCTTCGTCGAAGATATGGATTGCCCTGACGAGTCCACCATCATCGAGAAAAAGCTGCGCGATCTGAAGGGCGTCAGCCGTGTCTCGTTCAACCTGGTCGCAAGAGAAGTCACCGTCTCTTATGATGCACGCACGATCAACGCGGAGCGTATTGTAAAGGCCATAGCCGAGACCGGAATGAAAGCGACAGTGGCCGGTCGATCGCCGGAAGGGGAAAAGGCGCGTGGACGAACCCAGTTGCTCTTTGCCTCTGCATCCGGCGTGGCGGTCGCTGTGGGCCTGATCCTCACCCTGCTGGGTTATTCCGGCCCGATCACGACGGGAGTCTACCTGCTCGGCATCGTGGTCGGCGGTTTTCACATCTTTCGCAAAGGGCTCTTTTCCGCCAGAAACTTTTCGCTGGACATGAACTTCCTCATGACCATCGCGGTTGTCGGCGCCGCCGCGATAGGGGAGTGGCTGGAAGCGACCACCGTCGTATTCCTCTTTTCACTGGCCCAATTCCTTGAGACCCACACCATGGACAGGGCCCGGAACGCCATTCAATCGCTGATAAAGCTTGCCCCGGATGAGGCCCTTGTCTTGCGAGGGGAGAGGGAAGCGTTTGTTCCGGTCAGCGAAGTCGAACTCGGCGAGATATTCATTGTCCGGCCCGGAGACAAGATTCCTCTCGATGGCGAGGTTGTGAACGGCACGAGTTCGGTGAACCAGGCCCCCATCACCGGCGAATCGGCGCCGGTGGCCAAAAAGCGGGGCGACGACGTCTTTGCCGGCGCCATCAACGGCGAAGGCTCCCTCCGCGTGCGCGCAACGCACAGGGCGGATGACACGACGCTTGCCCGAATAACCCACATGGTCGAGGAAGCGCAGGCTCAGCGGGCGCCGATGCAAAATCTGGTCGACAGGTTCGCGAAGTACTATACGCCCGCAGTGATTGCCCTTGCCGCCATCATTGTTTTTCTGCCGCCGCTGGCTTTCGGTGAGCCCTTTACGCGATGGCTTTATCGCGGACTTGTGCTGCTGGTCATCTCATGCCCGTGCGCTCTGGTGATTTCCACGCCGGTCTCGATTGTATCGGGGCTTGCAACCGCAGCCAGGAATGGCGTTCTGATAAAGGGAGGCATCTATCTGGAGAAGGCCGGAACTCTGAACGCGATTGCCTTTGACAAGACAGGCACGCTTACCAGGGGGCATCCGTGCGTACGGGAAGTCATTCCGCTGAACGATACGCCGCCCGGTGACGTGCTCGGTATTGCAGCGGCCGTCGAAGCGCATTCGGAACACCATCTTGGTCGCTCCATAGTCGAAGAAGCATGCCGTCTCGGGATCCCGGCCCGGCAGATCGAATCTTTCCAGGCGATTCCGGGGAAAGGAGCCCACGCCGTTGTTGATGGGCAGACGTATTACGTCGGCAGTCACAGGCTGTTTGAGGAAAAGGAATTCTGCACGCCGGAACTCGACGAGCGGATGGAAGAAATCGAGAAGCAGACCGATACGGTCGTGCTCGTCGGAAACGAGGATCATCCCCTTGGAATAATCGTGCTGGTTGACGCGGTCCGCCAGAAAGCGCCCGAGGCGCTCAGATTGTTGAAAGAGGCCGGCGTCAGCAAGATGATTATGCTCACCGGCGACCATAAAGCCACCGCCGAGGCGATAGCACAAAGGCTTGACATCGATTATCGCGCAGAACTACTGCCGCAGGACAAGGTCGATATGGTGCATGAGCTTGTAAAAGAGTTTGGACACGTGGCCATGGTCGGTGATGGCGTCAACGACGCCCCCGCGATGGCGGCGGCCACGATCGGGATCGCCATGGGCAGCGCCGGCACCGACACCGCGCTCGAGACGGCGGACATCGCGTTGATGGGCGACGACCTGTTGAGACTTCCGTTCGCAATCTGCCTGAGTCGCAAGACGCTTGCCATCATTCGGCAGAATATTGCGTTGTCCATAATCATAAAACTGGCGTTCCTGGCCCTTGCCATTCCCGGCCTTGCGACGCTCTGGATGGCGGTTTTCGCGGATATGGGCGCTTCTCTTCTCGTTATTTTCAACGGCATGAGGCTCTTAGCGGTCAAAGAAGACCTGAAGTGCTCACGGGAATAACGATCCGCATACGTCCCTCGACTAAATGGCTCCACGGCCATCGAAATCTCCATCCTTGCGACCTCGAAAGGAGTCACCCCGGCGCTGCCGGCGAATATTTCCCGCTGTCTGACCTCCTTGAATTTCCCTCCCTGTTTTGTTAAGATTAATAGGAATTTTTTAATGATTTCTCTTTATTTGAGGAGCGAAATTAACGATGTTCTTGAAATTCCTGAACAGGATTTTTGGCACCCAGCACGAGCGGGACATTAAGAAACTTCGCCCGACGCTGGAGGCGATCAAATCTTATGAGCCCGAGATGGCTTCCCGTTCCGATAAGGAACTGAGGGGGAAGACCGCCGAATTCAGGCGGCGCCTGGGCGAGGGAGAGACACTCGAGGATATTTTGCCCGAAGCCTTCGCCGTCGTGAAGGAAGCCTGCCGGCGACTTTACGGGAAGTCCTGGTTTGTGCGCGGTCACGAACTTACCTGGGACATGGTGCATTTCGACTGCCAGCTCATTGGCGGGATCGTGCTTCACCAGGGGAAAATCGCCGAGATGGCCACGGGCGAAGGCAAGACCCTCGCGGCGACACTGCCCGTGTACCTCAACGCTCTCTCCGGAAACAACGTGCACCTGATAACGGTAAACGATTACCTGGCCAGCAGGGACAGGGAATGGATGGGCCCGGTCTACGAGTTTCTCGGGCTGTCTACCGGATGCCTCCAACAGCGGATGGACCCCGAAGATCGGCAGATGCACTACGATGCCGACGTGACATACGGCACCAACAGCGAATTCGGGTTTGATTACCTGCGCGACAATATGTGTGTCCAGAAGGAGCACCAGGTGCAGCGCGGTCACCACTATGCAATAGTCGACGAGGTCGATTGCGTGCTCATCGACGAAGCGCGCACGCCGCTGATCATTTCCGGGCCGGTCGAGCAATCGAATGAACAATACGAGGAACTCGCTCCCGTGGTCGATAAGGTGTTCAGGCAGCAGCAGCGCATTGTAAAGAAGTTGTTGGACGAGGCCGCCGGCCTTATCGAGCAGGGAAACGTGGACGAGGGCGGCAGGAAACTCCTCATGGTGAGAAAGGGCATGCCGAAGGACAAGCGCTTCATGGCGGTGATGGAAGACCCGAAGATGCAGAAGCTTCTCCGCCGCGTCGAATTCGACCTGATGGGCGATAAGTTCATGGGCGGCACCGAAGAATCCGGGATCATGAAACTGGTCGCCGACCTGTATTTCACCATTGACGAGAAATCCAACGTCGCCGACCTGACCGAGAAGGGAAGGCGCACCATCTCTTCGGGCAAGCTGGACATGTTTGTCGTGCCCGAGATTGAAGACGAAGAGAGGGAAATTGATGTCCAACTGAAAGAGCTGCTGAATGACGGCACGTTGGACGACCGGGCCAGGATGGCTCGCGAGCTCGAGCTGGAAACAAGGCGCTGGGCGTTGTATGACCACTCCAACGCCGTGAACCAGCGGATACATGGGACATCACAATTGTTGAAGGCCTATGCGCTGTTCGAACGCGACGTGGATTATATCGTCAGCGATAACAAGGTCGTCATTGTCGATGAATTCACGGGCCGGCTCATGCCAAGCCGCCGATTCAGCGACGGCCTGCACCAGGCGCTCGAAGCGAAGGAACGAGTAAAGGTCGGCGAGGCCAACCAGACGCTTGCGACGATCACGCTCCAGAACTATTACAAGATGTACGACAAGCTGGCCGGCATGACCGGTACCGCCGACACCGAAGCGCAGGAGTTCCACGACATATACAAGCTTGACGTCGTGGTCATGCCCACCAACAGGCATCTCATCAGACATAACTATACCGACGTCGTTTACAAAACCGAGCGCGAGAAATTCAAGGCGGTCATCGAAGAAATCAAAGAGATGCATTCACAGGGCAGGCCGGTGCTTGTGGGCACGATCTCGGTCGAGAAATCCGAGGAACTTGGGAGAGACCTGAGGGCACACAGGATACCGCATCACATCCTGAACGCGAAATACCACGAGAAAGAAGCCGAGATCATCACCAGGGCGGGCCAGAGGGGAGCAGTCACGATAGCGACCAATATGGCCGGGCGCGGCACCGACATCAAGCTCGGCGAGGAAGTGGCGAGTAATGGCGGCCTTCATATAGTGGGCACCGAACGCCACGAAAGCAGGCGTATCGACAACCAGCTCCGCGGCCGCGCGGGAAGGCAGGGGGACCCCGGCTCATCCCGTTTCTATGTCTCTCTCGAAGACGATTTGATGCGCCTGTTCGGGTCCGACCGGATTATGAAGATAATGGACCGTCTCGGCATCGAGGAAGATCAGCCCATCGAGCATTCATTGGTCACAAAATCCCTCGAGACCGCGCAGAAACGCGTCGAGACACACAACCTTGAGATACGCAAACATCTTCTGAAATATGACGATGTAATGAATCAGCAGCGCGAGATAGTCTATGCCGAACGGCAGAAGGCGCTTGATGAACCGAATCTCAAGGAGCACATGCTTGAGATGATCGGCGACGTTCTCGAAGAGACGCTCGAGCAGTATATTCCGGCGAACACCTACGCCGACGAATGGAATCTCACCGGTGTCACCCAATGGATGCGTAAACAGTTCGGCATTCCCGTCCGGCTGGACGAGGTCGATCTCGAAACAATACAGGCGGAAGAAATATTCGAGTATCTGCATGAGGTTACCCGGTCCGCGTACGATGACAGGGAGCGGCGCCTCGGGTCCGAAACCATGCGCGAGATCGAGCGCGTGGCGATTCTGAGGGCCATGGATGCGAAGTGGAAGGACCATCTCTACGCGATGGATCTGCTCAAGGAGGGTATAGGCCTCAGGGGGTACGGCGGCAAAGATCCCCTTGTGGAATACAAGCATGAGGCATACAGCCTGTTCGGCGAAATGATCCACAGCGTCAAGCTCGAAATGAGCGAGTTTCTTTTCAGGGTCCAGGTGGCGGAACGCGAACGACTGGAGGAACCGGTCTTCGTGCCGGCCCAGGCCGCTCTCACTTCACACGATCTTTCCGTCAGTTCCCTCGGCGAGACACCTCAGCCGCAGCCGACCGAGACCTCCACCCGGCCGAGAAAGGCGACAGCGACAGCTCCTGTCAAGATCGGCCAGAAGGTAGGTCGCAATGAGCCGTGTCCCTGCGGGAGCGGCAAGAAATACAAGAAATGCTGCGGCGCATGATTTCCAACTATCGGATTTCCCCCCGGATTTTCAACGAATGCTTTTTCGTAGGGGCGTGCCGCCCGGGATTTGATTTTCAGCTTCCGGCAAATGGTTTTGTAGGGGCGCATGGCGGTGCGCCCAAAACAAGAAGCCCAAATTCATTATGCCCATAATCCGGTCGAAAAAAAGAAAAATACTGTTGATTGCCGCCATCACTGCGTTCTGGCTGGTGATGAATGCCGAGCTTTTCAGGAGGGAAATATTGCTCCCCTCGCTGCCGTCCGGCTCGACCAGCATCGCCGCATCTTTCACATCGGAGGTCTCGTTCAAAGAACAATGGATGGGCATTTACTATGAAGGGGAGAAGGTCGGCTATTCGAGCACGACGGTCAACCGGGTACACGGAACGCAGGAACCCGGCTATATCATCCTGAATCGCACCTTCATGGTTGTCACGATGCTCGGCAATCCGTTGAAGGTGCACTTCGAGGGCCTGCTCCGAACGGATACCGAGTTCAAAATGCGCACCTTCAGCAGCAGCCTGAAATCGGCGGGCCACGAGATTCAGCTCGACGGCCAACTCGAAGGCGACACGCTTTCTCTCTCCGTGCTTTCCGGCAACAGGGTCTTCCGCAAGACGACAAAAGTGGGCGAAGGCCTGAATATCTCGAACAGTCTCACCCCTCTTCTTTTTCTGCCCGATCTCGAGCCGGGCGTGACCTACTCGGTGGATATCCTCGATCCGTTGTCACTGGCGACAAACAGCGCGAAGGTCACCGTGACCGGGATGGAAACGATCGAATTCGGCGGGAAAGAGGTCGAAACGTATGTCGTCGAAACGGAATATCAGGGTCTCATATTTAGCACATGGGTCACCGAGGGCGGGGAAGTGCTGAAGGAGGCAACGCCGCTCGGCTGGACGCTGCTGAGGGAGGATCGAAAGGTCGCCGAGGATTTCCGCATGGACGCGGCCGATTTCAAGCACGACATCGCCAAACTCGTCGCCGTGCCTTCCGACGTCCGCATCGCAGAGCCGGAGAATACACGAAGACTCGATCTTTCCGTGACAGGGATCGATCTGGACAAATTCAATCTGGACGGCGCCACCCAGCGGGTGATCGATCGCGAAGCCGGGCTGGTCCGGATCGAAATGAGGCGGGCGAGCGTGGAGGAGAGCCTGTCCATTCCCATAGAGGATGATTCGTTCGCTGAGTTTCTCGAATCTACATTGCTCATACAGGCCGACGACGAGAAGATTCGGAACATGGCGAACAAAATCGTGGGCGGCGAGACCAACAGCCTTCTTGCAGCCGAGCGAATCAATCAATGGGTGTTCGACAAGATACAGAAAAAAATTATCATGACTCTTCCGTCAGCGGTCGAAGTGCTCGAGACCCGGGAAGGCGACTGCAACGAACATACGACCCTGTTCGCCGCCCTCGCGAGGTCTGCCGGCATTCCCACAAAGGTCGCCATCGGGCTGGTCTATCACAAGGGCAGCTTCTATTACCATGCCTGGCCGGAGGTCTACGTCGGCGAGTGGGTGGCGATGGATCCGACGCTGGGCGAGCCCGTCGCCGATGCCACGCACCTCAAGCTGCTTGAAGGAGACCTCGACCAGCAGACCAGGCTGGTGCAGATTATCGGCAAGATACAACTCAGCATCAAATCGTTCTCATACGACCCGCCGGACAGTGGGGACGAGGCAACATGAACGCGATTCGCACCTACTGGATCGCAAAGGCCATCGAGCTTGGGAACCAGATACGCTCAATCCGCAACGAGTCCAGGCTCAAAGTGGTCGTGATCTCGTCGTGGGTGGCGCTTTTTCTTTCGGGCGGGTGTTGGCTTTTCTTCCAGGCGTTCCATTTCCTGAACACCGTTCCCGTCGGCGATTTGCTGGCGGTCCGCGTTCTGGCGCTTTTCTTCCTCACCCTGTTTGCCATGCTCGTATTCAGTAATATCCTGGTGGCTTTTTCGACGATGTACAAATCATCCGAGACCGATTTCCTTTTCTCACTGCCGTTCGATGAGCAGGAGATATTTCTCTGCCGCTTCATCGAAACCCTGATGTTCAGTTCATGGGCCTTCCTCTTTCTCGGAATGCCGATGATGATCAGTTATGGCATCGTCTTCGAAGTTCGGTGGTACTTCTATGTTGCGCTCCCGCTGTTCTTCCTGCCCTTTGTCGTCATTGCGGGCGTGCTCGGAGCGATGGTCATCATGCTGCTGGTCCGCATTTTCCCGAAGATGAATTTCAAAATCATCGTCGTCCTGATCGGGCTGCTCGGCATCGGGTTCGCCGTGTTCCTTTACAAATCGATGTCCGTCTCCCACATCAGCCAGCTCGAGGTGCTCGACCAGATACTCTCTGCGCTCAAGACGACCCAGTCGCCGTTTTTCCCGAGCCACTGGGTGAACGAGGGCGTGCTCGCGGCGGGCAGGGGAGATCTGCCCCAGGCTTTCTTCCACTTTGGTCTTGTGCTCAGCAACTCCCTGATGGCGCTGATGATAGCCGTATGGGCGGCGGGTTTCCTTTATTACAAGGGGTGGGCCTCCATCCGCGGATTCAGCCTCTTGCGCTACTATCCGCCCGAAAAGGGGATACTGAACCGCGTCGAAAAGCTTGTCGGCGCGCGGCGTTCACCCACGCGAACGCTCGCGATGAAGGATCTGAGGCTGTTCTGGCGCGACCCGTCACAGTGGGCGCAGTTCGCGATCTTCTTCGGGCTGTTGATTGTGTATGTGAGCAACCTGCGCAACTACGAGAAATTTATCGGACCCGAATGGCAGACGAGGATCGCTTTTCTGAATCTCGGTTCTGCGGCGCTGGTGCTCTCGGTGCTTACGACCCGCTTCGTGTTCCCGCTGTTCAGTCTCGAGGGCAGGCGCTTCTGGATTGTCGGCCTTGCGCCGATCAAGAGGAGCAGGCTTCTGTTTCAGAAATTCTTTCTCAGCATAGCGACCACGCTCGTATTTACCGAGGCGCTGATGCTGGTCTCCAGCATGGCGCTCAAACTCAGCGCCACCGTCGTGGTCGTCTCCTGCGCCACGATGTTCCTCATGAACTTCTCGATGGCAGGCCTCTCGGTCGGCCTCGGAGCGCTGTATCCAAATTTCAAGGAGGACAACACTGCCCGCATAGTCTCCGGCCTCGGCGGCACGCTCAATTTTATCCTCAGCATGCTGTATGTCGCGGTCGTCGTCCTGCTTGAGGGTCTGGTCGTCTGGGACTATACCGTCAAGGGGCGGACCGCATGGATATTTACGATCCTGAACATGGACTTCCAGCAGGCGATCCTGGCCGCATTTGCCGTTGTCCTCGCCATCAGCCTCTTCACCGCCGCCGTCCCCATGTACCTTGGCATCCGCAACGTCAACCGCCTCGAATTCTAGCCACGTTTCATTG
>CAYZZY010000104.1:0-9839 GCA_964482745.1 uncultured bacterium | reverse complement strand
GACGGGGGTCTGATTGCCGTTGGGAAGCTTTCACACGAAGGTGAGTCCGTTTTATTCCACCCAAAGAGGGTGCTGCTGCGCCACAGAGAATGGAGCAAGCAGGCATAAACACAGAAGATCGATATGCTGATATTCACCAACGAAGACAAAGAAATCCCGAAGCTGTCATCGCCGTGTGTGACCCTCGGTATTTTTGACGGGCTCCATCTGGGTCATCAAAAAATTGTCGGAAGGGTGCGGGAAAAAGCGCGTGAAATAGGCGGTGTAAGTTGCATGGTCACTTTTGATCCGCATCCCCGCGAGGTGCTGGCTTCGGAATCGGCTCCCGACCTGCTGACCTCCACGGAGAAAAAGATCCAGTTAGTGGAAGAACTCGGCATGGATGCCCTTGGGTTGATACGTTTCACGCCCGAGTTTGCCAAGATCGAAGCGCGCGATTTCGTAAAAGATTTTCTTATTGATACGCTCCGCATAAAAGCAATCATCGTGGGCTACGATTGGCGGTTCGGGAAGGGGCGCAAAGGCGATATTCATCTGCTCCGCGAAATGGCCAACGACAACGGATACGAAGTCGAAAAGGTGGACCGTGTGGAGGTGGACGGTCAGCCGATCAGCAGCACATTCATAAGGGAACGGGTGCTGTGGGGAGACCTTGAGAATGCCGCCAAGTGCCTCGGACGCAGATATTCCATTACCGGCACCGTGGTGGAAGGGTCTCACCTGGGAAGGGAGATCGGGTTCCCGACAGCGAACATCGAGCCGCATCATGAGGCGATTCCGCCCAACGGCATTTATGCGGTCTGGACGCACGTGAGCGGAACTATAAAGGCCGGCACGCTCAATATAGGATACAGGCCAACGGTTTCGAAAGATCGGAAAAGAACAGTCGAAGTCCATATTATGGACTTTTATCAAGACATCTACGGCGAGGGAATTGAGATCACATTTGTTGAGAAATTACGGGAGGAAGAGAAGTTCTCCTCGGTAGAAGCCTTGTCGGAACAAATCAAAAAAGACGTGGAGAAGGCGAGAAGCGTCCTTGTTGAACAAAGCAATGGCTTGTGATATAATTCGATGCAACTTTATGGTAAGAATTCACACTTAGGAGCGGCGTCGTGAAACCGATAATGGTTGCCGGAAACTGGAAGATGCACAAGCTCACGGGCGAGGCTCGTCAACTGGCATCCGACCTGAAATCCGGCCTCGCATCACTGGACGCCCCGGTGAGCGTGGTCCTCTGCCCTCCGTTCACTGCATTGGCAGAGGTCGCCGCCGTCGTCGCGGATACGGAGATATTCGTGGGCGCCCAGAACATGTACTGGGAAGAAAAGGGCGCATATACGGGCGAGATTTCCGCTCAAATGCTGAAGGATATCGGGTGCACTTATGTGATAATAGGTCACTCCGAGCGCCGCCAACTTTTCGGCGAGATCGATGAAACCGTGAATAAAAAGATCCTGGCCTCGCTGGAAGCGGGGCTCAAACCCATTTTCTGCGTTGGCGAAACCGAGCAACAGAGGGATCGGGATGAGACCGAGGCCACGATAACCGGCCAGGTTCATAAAGGGCTTGAGAACCTCAGCCCGGAGCAAATGGCTCTTATCACAATCGCATATGAGCCAATCTGGGCGATCGGGACAGGAAAGACCGCAACTCCCGATCAAGCCCAGGAAGTGCATGCGCTCATACGAGGCCTGATTTCACAGCGTTTCAACAAATCCGTGGCCTCGTCACTATTAATCCTTTATGGAGGAAGCGTCAACCCGGGCAACGCGGCCGAATTGATGTCCCAGCCTGATATCAATGGAGCGCTTGTTGGAGGAGCCAGCCTCGAGGCCGAATCCTTCGCAAAGATAGCACGCGCGGGGATCGAAGCGGCATCCGGGTAGACGAAAATCAGGGAGAGAGTTTGAAATGAACTTGATCGGTGTTCTTCTTCTTGTCATACATGTGCTTGCTTGCGCCGCACTCATACTCATCGTGCTATTGCAGGCAGGCAAAGGCGCCTCGTTGGGAGCGGCATTGGGCGGCGGCGCGAGCCAGACCGTATTCGGCGCTCGAAGCGCTTCACTCATAGGCCGGTTCACATGGGTGCTCTTTGCATTGTTCCTTACGACTTCGCTTCTTCTGACAATGATCTCGCCATGGGGAAAAGGCGGAATGGAGAGCGGGTCTCCCGTCCTGCAGGAAGAAGCGCTTCCTACTCCCCCGCTGGGAGAACCGGTTCATTCGGCGCTTCCTGATACAGCCCCTTCGATGGGTTATGTGCCCGAGGCCGCCGGAATGATTTCGCCGGACGAGACGCCATCTGAGCCCGCACCGGTCGCTTTGCCGGCGGCCCCTGCATCGCCTGTTGAAAGCCCGGTACAACCAGAACCGGAGCCTTCGTTGCCAACGCCTGGTTCGTAATGGTCGACGTGGATGTGCGCTCTGGCCGGCGATAAAAGACAATGGATGTCATTCCCCCCTCGCGCTGTCAATATCCAATCCGTAAGTCTTTAGGGGACCTTCCATGGATGCTTTCCTGATAAGAGGTGGATGTACCCTCAAAGGGAGCGTAAAGATCCGGGGCGCCAAGAATGCGGCGCTCCCCATCATGGCCGCTTCATTGCTGGCTGATGGGCCGTGCGTGATCGAAAATGTACCTCTCCTGCGTGATATCACGACAATGAGCAGGGTGCTCGAACACATGGGCGTAGTCATCCAGGACGCCGGCGGCGGCGCCCTTGCCATCGATTCCGGAGACCTTCATGATCACATCGCGCCATACGAACTGGTGCGGACGATGCGCGCCTCAATACTTGTGCTCGGTCCCCTGCTTGCACGATTGGGAAAGGCCAAGGTCGCGCTTCCCGGCGGATGCGCCATAGGGTTGCGGCCCATAGAACTCCATCTGAAAGGGATAGCGGCGCTCGGGGCCAGGATAAAGACGGGGCGAGGATACGTGCAGGTTTCGGGCAAAAGGCTCCAGGGAGCCGAGATATGCCTGGATTACCCGAGCGTCGGCGCGACAGAAAACATTCTCATGACTGCTGTGCTGGCCAGGGGAGAGACCATAATCGACAATGCTGCGCGTGAACCCGAGGTGCAGGATCTGGCTAAATTTCTGCGGTCGATCGGTGCGCAGATCAAAGGGGAAGGGACATCGAGGATTACCATCGAAGGAGTGAATCGTCTCGGTTCGACTACGCACCGCGTGATCCCCGACAGAATCGAGGCGGGCACCTACCTTATCGCCGGCGCGATCACCAGGGGACGAGTGACGGTGAACGGCACGGTGGAAGAACACATGAGGCCGTTGATAAAAAAGCTGGAACAGACAGGAGCCGACGTCAGCGCGGATGACTCGTCGATAACCGTCTCTACTTCCGGCAACCTGAACCCGATTAATGTGCGGACAAGACCGTATCCGGGATTCCCGACCGATATGCAGGCACAGTTCATGGCCTTGATGGCGACAACGCCTGGCACAAGCTCAATCACTGAGACAGTCTTCGAAAACCGATTCATGCAGGTGGCGGAACTCAACCGGATGGGAGCCGACATCAGGATCGAGCGCAACACAGCAATATTGAACGGGGTCCGTCATCTCTCGGGAGCCGAAGTCATGGCTTCCGATCTGCGCGCGAGCGCGGCGCTCGTATTGGCCGGGCTTGTGGCCCGAGGAGTTACAAAGATCTCGCGAATATATCACATCGACAGAGGGTACGAAAGAATCGAGCGGCGGCTCAGGCGCCTCGGGGCGGACATCCGCCGGATTCGGGAATAAGCGCCCAACGCCCGCTCAGCACAAAACGGCGGTACGCCGGGCAACATCGGGCAATTACAGGCATGATCAAGATCATAGAAACAGAAAAGATATCTCCGGAGAGGCTCGATCGCATCCTCCTGGCGAAGGATGCCGAAGAGTCGCTCGCGCGAATAGAGGCCTCAGTCCGATCGATCATCGATTCGGTTCGGTGTGATGGCGATCGAGCAGTTGCCCGCTTTACGGAGAAATACGACAGAGTCTCGCTCCGGCCAGGCCAATTCCAGATCGACGAGAGTGAGATCAAATCCGCCTATAGGAGTCTTTCAGCGAACTCGCTTCGAGCGCTCCGGACGGCTTACGGTAATATCGTCGCATTCCACAAAAAAAACCTGCGCCGCAACTGGGTCAGCAAAGGCCGGGACGGCTCCCTTCTCGGCCAAAAGATTACTCCCATCGAACGAGTGGGAGTTTACTGCCCCGGGGGGAAAGCATTCTATCCGTCCTCGGTCCTGATGAACATCGCTCCGGCCAGGGTGGCGGGCTGCACCGATATAGTCATGGTTTCTCCGCCATCGAGCGAAGGCACAATCCACCCGGCGATGCTGGCGGCGGCAGACATTGCGGGCGCAACAAAGATATATCGGGTCGGCGGAGCGCAGGCCATTGCCGCATTGGCGTATGGAACCAAAACAATCCCAACGGTGGACAAGATAGTCGGGCCGGGAAATATTTATGTATCCATTGCTAAGAGATTGGTGACCGGCAAGGTTGCGATCGATATGGAAGCAGGCCCGAGCGAGATAATGATACTGGCCGACTCCACGGCGACCCCGCGCCTTGTCGCCGCAGACATGCTCTCCCAGGCCGAGCACGACGAGATGGCGAGCACGATCCTGGTGACCACATCCAGGAAACTTGTGGACAATGTGAAAAAGCAGCTCACCGAACAGGCGAAGCGGCTGGACCGCAAGCAGATCATCCGGGAATCGCTCAAACGTAATGGCCTCGCGATAATAACCAGGAGCATCGAGGAAGCGGCGGAGATCGTCAACCGCCGGGCGCCCGAGCACCTTGAACTTTTTGTAAGGAATCCCGGTCGGATGCTTGATAAAATCCGGAACGCGGGAGTTGTTTTTCTTGGAGCGCAGACGCCGAACTCGGTCGGCGATTACCTTGCAGGACCCAACCATGTCCTTCCGACCGGAGGACAGGCAAGATTCGCTTCTCCGTTGAGCGCCGAGGATTTCCGGAAGGTAACCAATCTCGTGGAATACTCCTCAGAGCGACTGCATGCGGAGGCTGAAGACATTATAACGATAGCGGAACTTGAAGGATTCACCGCACACGCAAACGCGATAAGGATAAGGCTGAAAAAATGAGTTGCGCACGCAGACATCTGGCGGACGTCGAGGGCTACGTGTCCGGCGAACAACCGGCGGAAAGCGGCTACATAAAACTGAACACAAATGAAAATCCGTATCCGCCGTCTCCCCGCGTGTTTGAGGCCATCAGGCAGGCAACGGGCGAGAGCATGAGGAAATATCCCGACGCTACATGGCGGCGGCTCCGTTCAAGAATATCTGATCTCTACGGCGTCGGACAAGAACAGATATTCATCGGGAACGGTTCAGACGAAGTTCTCAGCCTGCTGATCCGCACCTTTGTCGATCCCGGCGAGAAAGTCGTTTATACCTATCCCTCCTACGTTCTTTATGAGACGCTGGCCCAGCTTAATGCGGTCGATTACGAGGCAGTTGAATTGGATGAGGATTTTGATCTGCCGAAAGAGATCTTCCAGAAAACCGGAAAGCTCTTCTTTGTCGCAAATCCGAATTCTCCAACGGGGAAACCGGTGGCGCGCGAAACGATCGCAAAACTATGCACTACCTTCAACGGCCTTGTAATCGCGGACGAGGCATACGCAGACTTTGGCGACTGCTCGTGCCTGCCGCTGCTGAGCGAACATTCGAACCTGGTGATCCTGAGAACCTTCTCAAAATCGTTTTCGCTTGCCTCGATACGTGTCGGCTTCGCTTTTGCAGGTGAAGAACGCGTGGCCGATCTGATGAAAATGAAAGACTCATATAACGTGAATCTCTTAAGCCAGTTGGCGGCCGGGGCGGCGCTCGAAGATATTGATTACATGCGCGCCAACGTGAAAAAAATCGTAAAGACGCGCGAGCGCATGTCGGCCGGTCTCGGAGAACTCGGCTTTGCCGTTTGCCCGTCCGAGACCAATTTTGTACTGGCAAAATTCGCGAACGGAAACGCGCGCGGCATATATGAAGAATTGAAGCAGAGAAAGATACTTGTCAGGTATTTTCCGATTCGCCGCCTGGAGGATTGTCTGAGAATCACTGTTGGAACCGACGAAGAGGTGGATGCCCTTCTACGAGAATTGCAGGACATTCTTGGCGGATAGAGGAGCAGGCGAATAAGGATAAGCCTACAGACTACGGCAAGGAGTTCTTTGAGTTCCGATCAGGCCTCGACATCCAGATGGGAACCTGTCTGGCCTTTCGGGAAAGGCTTGGCTTCAGACTGCTCGTCTTCGGCGGTTTCGTCTTCTCCTTTTGCGTTTCTGGCGCGAGCCTTTTTCAATTGTTCGATGAGTTGTCTTGCGGTTTCTTCACTGCCCCGACGGCTCGCCTCGTCGTGAACGGCGTCGTAATCGGTTTCCGCGGGATGTTCTTCCTGCTCGCGAACGCTACGGAGATGGCGAATTCCCTCGGTATTGACAAGCCGTTTCTGCGCATCGACGTCGATGAGATGACGTGAATCAATCGGTTTCGGTTGCATTTCCCCCATCCTCCTTCGGGAGTGGACTCCTCTCACTATCATTATCGGCAATTGGGGGGCCAGACTACAGTAAATTCACCCTCTTATATAGTATGTCAGAAACTACATAATCATGTAGAATCTCGATGACTAACTAGCATAACCAATTGCAGAATAAGGCATTGTGAACGTGCTATAATACACTATCCGACATAATGGAAGGAGCGTTTCAGATTTGGACAAGTACCTGGAATTAGCGGTGGACGCGGCGACATCCGCGGGAAGACTGTTGCGGGAAGGCATCGATACAATCGCCTGGGTCGAACACAAGGGCGAGATAAACCTCGTTACCGCAATGGACATCAAGTCGGAAGAACTCATCAAGCAGAAAATCCACAGCGCTTATCCGGACCATCAGATTATGGCCGAAGAGAGCGATGTACCGAGGAACTATTCGGATTTTCGCTGGATCATCGATCCGCTCGATGGCACCACAAACTATGCCCACGGCTTCCCCATGTTCTGCGTCTCGATCGCGCTTGAGATCGAGGGCATCGCGCACGTTGGCGCGGTGTACGACCCCACCAGAGACGAACTCTTTACGGGCACACGCGGTGGCGGGGCCATGCTGAACGGAAAACCGATTGCCGTTTCCGAGACAGAAGAACTCGACAAAGCGCTTCTCGCGACCGGCTTCCCCTATGATCTCAGAACGAGCGAGGTGAACA
Source organism: uncultured bacterium (assembly GCA_964482745.1). Taxonomy (GTDB): domain Bacteria; phylum Abyssobacteria; class SURF-5; order SURF-5; family SURF-5; genus CAYZZY01. The sequence continues at coordinate 2,582 of CAYZZY010000104.1, read as the reverse complement.
ATCTGGACCGATGGAATGCAATGATCTTCCGTGCGCAGGCCGTCAGGCGCGCAGGATCGGCGGCGCTGGATCTGTGCTATATCGCGATGGGAAGGTTTGACGGTTTCTGGGAATTGAAGCTCTATCCGTGGGACGTGGCGGCGGGAGCGCTTTTCGTGGAAGAGGCCGGCGGTAAAGTCTCACATCTTGGTGGTGAACCCCTCAGCGTCTATTCGAAAGAGATCGTCGCCAGCAACGGGAAGATCCATTCACAGATGATTGAGATACTGAGTCAAGGGAAACGGCCTTGAGAAGTATTCTCCGGTACGGTTTGTTGCTCAAAGCACTATTCTGAGATATCGGATAAAGCCATGAATGTCCGGAAACTGCAGGTCTGCTTCATGGCCGCAGCGTCCCTTCTCATCAAAGAGAATGCACACCCACCCGCACCCCGCGTCACGGCAGGAGATGATGTCGTAAGGCGAATCGCCAACGCAGAGCGTCTTCTCCGGGGAGGCATCCATCCGTCGAACGGCCTCGGTCAAAGGCGCGCCTGAAGGCTTGTATAACCCGCAGTCGCGAGAGAGAACAACGTCAAAAGAGAGGCCGAACTTTTCCAGAAGGTACGAGACGTTTTCATCGGAATTGTTCGTGACGAGCGCCGTCCTGATTCCCTTTTCCGTCAGGAGTGCAAGCAGATCGGAGACTCCCGGCCTTACCCGTGCAGCCACTGTCGCTTCGCGTTCGATCTCACGCAGTTTGGCCCACTTTTCTTCACTTTCCTCGCCTTCGAGATTGTTCAACTCATCGAGAATGGATATCCCGTCCACGCCGAGAGCGGTCCTCACGGCCAGCCAGTTGTAGTCCGAATCGATCAGGGTGCCGTCCATATCGAAAATGCATGCCTCCATATCCTCCAATAGCCAGGCTTTCAGTATCTCGTCCCTCTCAAAGCGAGGAAGCGTGGAAGCGGGTTTCCCCTCAGCCGCCCCGGCCTCTCCGATCCATGAGAATGGAATGCCGAGGCTGGCGAACGCTTTTTCCAATTCCTCTTTCCCCTGCACTGTGCAACCGATGAGCAGGCTGCCGGAACCGATCAGGCCAAACGGATTCATGCCAAGATCGGAACAGAGAAGCTTCGTCTCTTGAAGGATCGGAATGCTGTCGGCATTCACTTGGATGGATAATCCCGCCGCGCTCGCCAGTTCGTGCAAAGCCTCGCCGATACCGCCTTCGGTTATATCATGAAGGGCGGTCACATGAGGACATTCAGCGGCAGCGGTGGCCTCGGGCACTATGCTGAGCCAATCCTCCCCGAATACTTTGTCCGGCTCGCGAAAAATTTCGGGACCGTGAATCTCAAGCAGATGTTCTTTGAACTCATTCAGGAGAATCAATGTTCCCTCGAGCCCGGTCCACTTTGTCATACCGACAAGATCCCCCTGGCGCAGGCCGCCGGTAGTAATCAGCCTTTCCGTCACCTTCCCGAGCATGGTACCGGCGATCACGGTATGAGGCAGGCCGGGCGTCACTTCGGTGTGCCCTCCGATCAGGGCAATGCCCCGGCTGCCGCAGGCAGCACGGATGTCATCGAGGATAGAGTCTATTGATTCCTCATCCGCTGATTCAGGCGAGATGAGCACCGTCGCCGTGTAATAGAGAGGTCTTGCGCCTCGAACGGCAACGTCATTGGCATTGACAATTACCGAGAGTTTTCCCGCTTCTTTAGACGTGAACGTGATAGGATCCGAGGCTACGGCCCAGAGTTCGCCGCCGATCTTCACGATCGCGGCATCCTCGCCAATGGCTGGACCGAGAACGACTTCAGGTGGCAACTTTCCTCCCACCTTTCCTGCAATCTTATCCCAGGGAACCTTCCCGGGTGGAAATCTCTTTATCATCTTGTGTAATCCATTACAGATGACCAGATGGAATGTATAGCAATAGAATATTGGAAAGAAGTATATCAAAAACGATGACGTTTTCATATAAAAGGCTTTGGAAAAAGAAAGTACATTCCAGTCAGAGGATATGTTCAAATGATATTTGAGCCATCTTCCACGGTTGATAAAGGGGTATCAGGAAGATATAATTACGGTTAGAGGGCCATATTATTCAAAGCCTGTCCGACAAACGCCACAATCCGGAAAGAGGTCAGACATCGACAGGGATACATTACAGGCACTCGGCGACCACCTGAAACATTTTGTCAGTTTTGAGGCGGGTCCACGTGTCGGCAGACTGCTTCCGCAGTCCTTCAAGAGCAAGGGCTGCGATCACTCGCTCGATAGAACTATCGAATGGCTCAAGGCCACTGGGAGAAATGTCGAAAAAGATATGAGGTGGCTGAAGCGGAACGGAGGCACATGCGACTGCAAGGTCATCATGAATATCGTCTGGCGTCTTGACGAGGAGGCCGAGTATTAGCAATAAATTGCAGAATGTGACGTCACAATGTGAATGGCCAATCCCCCTTTTCCAAAAGGGGACGCTATCCCACCCTTTCACAGCGCAGCAGAGCCGCAATCAAACGTTGGCTCTGGGTACAGTCCCTATTTACGGAATCCCGTCTTTTGGATTCGTAGAATAGGGACTGTACCCAG
>CAYZZY010000103.1:0-9944 GCA_964482745.1 uncultured bacterium | reverse complement strand
AAACAAACTCCAGTCCCTCAAGCCGTGAGGCGGAGACCAGAGGAGGTAGTAGGCGATAGCCAAAGGAACCGCACTATAAAGAAAATAGGGGCGCCGCCGACCCATCTTCGATTTAGTCCTGTCCGAGATGTATCCCATTATGGGGTCGGTAAATCCGTCCCAGAAGCGCCCGATGAGAAGGGTCCAGCCGATGAAGGCGGGAGCGAGCAAGAGGGTTTCGTTGTCGGTATAAAATTTGGGGAGAAAGATGGCTATCGCGAGATACATCATCGCCGCGCCGAAACGCGGCAGACCGTAGCTCCCGATCTCACGCTTCGAGAGCTTTTGGGCCGTGGATGCCGTAGAGATGTCCTCGGTCATAGAAGTTCCCGCATGTTCGGCAGCCACCCCGGCGCCAGCCGCGCCGAGGCGATCAGATCACTCTATACGGATGAGTCAGTCTTCCTGGCCTCTATTTCCGCGCGTATGCGCGCATGTTCCTCCTGTGTGATCGGATAGCGGCGCAACAGGAAGTAGCAGGCCCCGAAGCAGATGGCCGGTAGGATGCTGTAAAGAAATTTCATGGCCCAGAAGACCTGAAGCGGTTGCTCCACATTTGGGACATATCCCATGAGGTCGAGTGTCTGAAGCCCTATGAATGCAGTAAGGCCGAGCGCACCCTTCTCCAAAAAGAACCAGACCCCGAAATAGGCCCCTTCCCTTCGTCTGCCGGTTTCCAGTTCGTCCAGATCGATCACGTCGGCCATCATCGAGTAGGCGAGCGCGAATGTCGCTCCGTAACCGAAACCTGCGAGGCCAGCCAGGAAAATCCAGACCACCCAGGTTCCTTCGTGGTAATACGTTGATGCCGCAAAGACGACCGATGAGAGAACGAGGGCGTAGCCCCAGGCTTCTTTTTTCCCAATGCGGCGGGAGACCCGGGTCCAAAACACAATGGAAATGGCAGCCATCATCAGGTAACTCACGATAACGATCTGCGCGATTCTCTCCGGCACCTTGACCACATAATGAGCGATATACATTGTCAGTATGGGCACGAAGGCGTTTCCCATAAGCGCAATAACAAAGACGAGGACAAGGGTGCGGAACGGACGATTTCTGTAGAGGATCCTTAAGCCCTCTCTGAGCGCAATCGGAGTCCGCTTCTGAAATTCAGGGTTTTCGCTGACACTAAAGAAGCAGATGAAGATAAGAACGGCCGTGAGAATGCCTGTCGCCGCCGCCATGGAGGAATAGCCTTTTTGCCGGCTGGCAAGAACGGCAATGAATAGTGGGGGCGCCACGGTGCCGGCAAGGGTGCCCAGAACACCCAGCCCTTCCCTGACTCCGGTCAGCACGGTACGTTCATGATAATCCATGGTCATTTCCGCCCCCAGCGAACTGTGCGGAATGGAAAAGATGGTCCAGAAGGTATAAGTGGTCAGATAGGCTGCGGTCACGTAAAGGAACAGGCCCCAATCCTTCAGTCCCTCGGGAGGAGTCCAGAGGTAGTAATAGGCAATGGCCACCGGAATTGCGCTCACAAGAAAATAGGGACGCCGCCGACCCATTCTCGATTTGGTCCTATCCGAGAGATATCCCATTACGGGATCGGTGAATCCGTCCCAGAAGCGCCCGATAAGAAAGGTCCAGCCGATAAAGGCAGGAGCAAGGAGAAGTGTGTCAGTATAGAACTTCGGGAGATAAATACCTACTGCGAGGAACATTGCCGCCGAACCGAAACGAGGGAGTCCATAGCTGAAAATCTCACGCTTGGTAAGCTTTCGGTCGGATGACGCTGGAGCAGAGTTTCCCGTCATAAACAAACCTCACTTTAGGGGATTTAGGCCAGATAATAAAACCGGGAAAAGCACTCTACTCGGAGCGCTTCGGGAGGGCCGATGCTCATCTGTAGTTTCTTGATCTCCACTGCGCGTGAATTATAGCGGCAAGGCGTTGAAGATGTCAACCAGGGGATAAACGTCTAGAAGATAAGCTTGAGCAATGAGGCGCCGCCGTAGGCGACGACCGACATGATGGCTCCGGCGATAATGACACCGGCGCTGATGGCAAGGAAGGCGGTGCGCGTTTTGAGCCCGAGCACGAATGCTATGGCGGCGCCGGTCCATGCACCCGTAACCGGCAGGGGGATGCACACGAACAGTACCAGTCCGAACGTCTCATAACGTTTGACCTTTTCGCTTTTGCTGCGGGCGCGCTCAAACACCCAGTTGAAGAATCGCTCGCCGATTGCGAAGCGGCTGCCAAGCTGCGACACGGGCCCGAGCAGCAGGAGGATGGGCAGTATGGGGATCAGATTCCCGACGATCGACAGCAGAAGCGCTTCCCCGAGAGGCAGATCTCCGAGCGGCGAGGCTGCATAGATCATGGCGCCCCTGAGTTCGCTCACCGGGAGCATCGCCAGCACGAAGGTCACTCCCTTGGCCGACAAGAAGTTGGAAAGAAAGAGCGCGAGTGCTTCCCTCATTTTCTTATCTTCCAGCCCCTGATTGTCTCTAATGCCGAGTGATTGGTAAGATCAAGGTGGATGGGAGTTACGGAGATTTTGTCCGCCCGGATCGCATGGATGTCGGCGCCGGCATCGTCCTCCCATACCGGTTTCCCGTTGCCGATCCAGAAATAGGCGCGCCCTCGAGGATCGACCTTGTCAATAATCACGTCGTCGTAAGACCGTCGCCCCTGCCTGGTCACCTCCACCCCTTTTATTTTTGCCGCCGCAAGATTGGGCAGATTCACGTTCAGAAGCGTGTCTCTTGGCAGTCCATCTTTCAAAACCTTTCGCCCGAGCTTTACCGCGAATTCGGCAGCCACGTCATAATGGATTTTCTTGCCGTCCCGGCCTATCGATACCGCTATCGCAGGGATACCGAGCAGGGTCGCCTCAAGCGCGGCTGAAACCGTACCCGAATACGTGACGTCATCACCCAGATTATGGCCGAAGTTGATACCGGAGAAGAGTATGTCCGGCTTCGAGGGCAGGAGGCGATAAGCAGCCAGCAGCACGCAATCAGTCGGAGTACCCTCGACGGCGGTTATTCGCGGACCCATTTCCTCGATCCGCAGTGGATGGCGCAACGTCAGCGCATGGCCCACGGCGCTCTGCTCTTTTTCGGGCGCCACCACGTGGACCTCGCCCAGCACGCTCAAACTGTCGGCCAGGGCTGTCAGGCCCGGCGCCTTTACGCCGTCGTCGTTTGTGACCAGGATCAATCTTTTTCGCGTTGCTTTTTTTGGCATTTCTCTTCTCGGAATAAAAAATCAGGGCGGTTTTCCGTCTCACCGCCCCTCTTCACAGGCTTTAAAGCGGACACTAAATGCTCATGTTAGAGCCGATTTCATTATACATCTTTTGAAGCCAAAGTCAACGACCGGAATTGCCGGCACACTGCCGTCTGCGGATTCGTTTCCGGCCTTCCAACCGGATATCTTGCTGCATCCTCCTGTTATTCCGCCTCTCGATTCCCCCGACAGCTACTCATCGTCATGCTGTCGGTTCTTCATCCTCGTGACGACCGCTTCAGTGTCCCGCACGAGATAGCGCGCTCCCCAGAGGTAAAAGATACCGCTTCCGATGGTGACCAGCGGCATTATTATAACAAGACCGATTTTGAGGTTCGTTGCATCGGATATGGCGCCGACGATGGGAGGCGAGATGATATCGCCCAGCGCATGTATCAGGAAGATGTTCATTGCGAAAGCGCCCGCCCTCATATTGGGCAGCGTGATGTTGAGAATGATCGCGTTGGCCGGGCCTGTATTCAGGAACAGGAAAAACTCTGCAAGGAAGACGGCGACCCAGTAAATCCGCGGGGAATCGGCCAGGAGAACGAGGAAAATTGCCGGCACGCTCAGCAGGATGCCTATTCCGGAAACCAGAAAATATGCGCTCTTGATTCTCTTCTGAAGCAGATCGGCAAGCCATCCCCCGAAGAAGGTGCCGGTTATTCCGGCCGCCAACGTTGCAATCCCGAAATAATAGTTGGCATCCGCGAGTTCCATACCCCGCATCCGGTAAAAATAGGTGGGTCCCCAAAAGGCGAATGCGCCGGTGACGAACGTCATCATGGTCATTGCAATCGTGTTGCAGACATACGACTTGTTGTGGATAAGCTTCAGGTAGCTCTTGATAGGGAGGGCCTTGTTCAGATAATCAGCAAGTTCTTCATCGCTTACCTCCTCGCTTCCTCCCCTTTTGGGCTCGCGAACGAAGAGCATCGGCAGGGCCAACAATAATCCGGGAAGACCGACAACGAGAAAGGCCATCCGCCAGCCGAAGCCTTCTCCGACCGCTCCTCCGATTATGTACCCGAGGGCGTAGCCGACGGGGATCGCCACATAAAATACCGAAAGCACAATTGAGCGGCTTTGCTTGGGATAAAGATCGGCAATCATGGTCGGAGCGACCGTGCTGAAACCCGCTTCGCCTGCCCCGAAGATCAGGCGCAACCCGAAGAGCTGAGCGAAGTTCCGGGCAACAGACGACAGTGCGGTTGCGACGCTCCATACAATTACGCCAACACCCGCTATCCACTTGCGCACCATCTTGTCGCCGAGCCAGCCAAAAAGCGGTGAGAAAATCATGTAGGTGATGATAAAAGCGGAGTTGAGCCAGCCAAGCATGGTATCCGAAATTTGCCATTCCGCCTTTATCAGGGGCAAAACTGAATTCAGTATGCTCCGGTCGATATAATTCAGGACGTTCAGGACGAAAAGGATTAGGAGGACAGTGTGGGACGTCATGCCCGGCCTGAACGGTCTTGGCGAGGATTGTGGAGCCTGGTCTTCTGTCATGCTGTGACAGTCATTTCTGGAGAAGATCTGCTATCAGCTCTCCGAGAGATGCATCATATCCTTCCGACGCGATATCATTAATAAACGCCGCATTCTACCATTGTGCGTCTGAATGAGTCAAACCAGTCTCATGACAGTTGCCTTGCGTTTGCCTGCCGCCCCTCATATAATGGTCGCACCAAAACAAAGGAGGATGATGATGGCAGTAGATGAAAATATGCTTGAAATGATGAAGCAGACGTTCGGCTACTCCGATGAGGAGATGGCCAGGTGGAAGGCAGAACCGCGCAATATGGAAATGGCCGAAAACATGCCTGATTTTATGAAGTATCGCCTGGTGGTCGAGGTGGTCGAGTCACACGGATGCGCCATGATGCACAAGCCGGGCGACAAGTTCTATTTCAATGGAAGCGCCGCATTGCTTTGCAGAAAGGGACCCGCCCACATTTGCGCCGGCGCGCTCATGCCGGTGCTTCCGTTTGCGTGGGGCCTGCTGGAAAAGATCGCCGTAGGCAATGACCCGAAAAAGATGGCCTTTAACCGAGTTCGCTGCATCGATGTCGGTCTCGACAAAGGCGGCTGGGGCGAGATCCTTATGGAGATCAGGGTCGAAGAGAAGCAGTAGGCTCCGTTTTCGAATTCGATTAGCCCCTGGAACAGCATATGTCAATGGCGCAAAGCCCGGCTTTTTGCGGTTCCCCGGTGTCGGCGCCAGACTTGACATTGTGCGTCAAAGTGTTATAGATTTTACTCGACACCCCGGTTTGACCGCAACCCAATCTTGAAAAACAAGGAGGTAACGTGGGCAAGACACATCCAATTTTTTCGGAAGAGCACGAGATGTTTCGCCGCTCGCTCCGCAGCTTCATCGAGAAGGAGATCGCCCCGCATGCCGATGAATGGGAAGAGAAAGGCGAATTCCCGCATCGAGAAATTTTCAGGCGATTCGGCGAACTCGGCTTTCTCGGTGTCAATACTTCCGAGGAATATGGCGGCGGAGGCGCAGACTTCGTAGCCACCATCGTCTTTACAGAGGAGATGGCCCGATGCAATTCAAGCGGCTTTGCGTCGTCGATTGGGCTGCACTCCTACATTGCGCTCCCTTATCTTGATACTTTGGGGACGGAGGAGCAAAAACAAAAGTATCTTGTGCCGGGGGTAAGGGGCGAACTTATCGGAGCGCTGGGCGTGACCGAGCCGGGCGCCGGCTCCGACGTCGGCTCGATCAGGACCTCCGCCGTAAAGGACGGCGACGATTATATAATCAACGGCAGTAAGATTTTCATTACGAATGGAGGTATCGCCGACTTTGTTATCCTTGCCGCCAAGACCGACAAAGACGCGGGACACGCGGGGATAACCCTTTTTCTTGTTGATACGGACACGCCGGGCTTTACCGTCAGTCGCAAACTGGACAAGCTGGGCTGGCGCGCGGGCAACACCGCCGAGCTTTCGTTTGAGGATGTGCGCGTGCCCAAAACCGCGATGTTCGGCGAGGAGGCCCAGGGGTTCTACCAGATCATGATCCATTTTCAGGAGGAGCGTCTCTACATGGGCGCGGGCGCCGTATGCGAAGCGCAGCGCGCGCTCGATCTCGCCATCGAGTACGCAAAAGAGCGCGAGCAGTTCGGCCGGCCGATAGCGAAGTTTCAGGTCACACGCCACAAGATCGCCGATATGGCAACCGAGATCGAGGCCGCAAGACAACTCGTCTACAACTCCGTCCGGCTGCATATCGAGCAGGAGCCATGCCAGGTCGAAGTCGCCATGTGCAAGCTGCACGCGTGCGAAATGGCCACCAGCGTGATTGACCGGGCGCTCCAGATTTTCGGCGGCTACGGCTATATGATGGAATATCCGATACAGCGGCTCTGGCGCGACTCGCGCATAGGGCCCATCGGCGGCGGCACCTCGGAGATACAGCGTGAAATCATAGGGCGAATGCTGTTGCAATAAGGAGCTGGTCGGAGCATGACGAAAGGGTGGAGCAGGCAGATAGCGATTGTCGGCATCGGTGAAAGCGACCTGGGAATCATTTCCGACAAGGACCCGATGCAGCTTCACGCGCAGGCCGCCAGACAGGCGCTCGAAGACTGCGGTCTCAAGAACACCGATGTCGACGGGGTCCTGACGGCGGGTATCGCAAACCAGTTGATATTGATGCATAGTGTCATGTTCGCCGAATATATGGGCATTCAGCCCAGGTTCACGACGACGATGCAAATAGGCGGCGCCACGCATATCCAATTGCTGATCAGCGCCGCGAACGCGATACATTCCGGGATGGCCGATGTGGTGCTTGTTGCGGCCGCGGACTCGATTCGCTCCTTTGTGGGGTACGGCGAATTTCTCGGGATGTTGGGCGAAGGCGTGACCGAGCTTTTTTCCAGGATCGGTCATTCGCAGTTTGAATGTCCTTACGGTCCCACCCTGATCAGCACGTATGCCATGGGCGCCACAAGACACATGCACGAATTTGGCACAACCGTGGAGCAAATGGCCCAGGTGGCGGTGAGCATACGCAAGCATGCCGCAATGCATCCCGATGCCCAGAAGCGCGAGCCGCTCACCATAGAGAGCGTCCTTTCATCAAAGATGATCTCGTGGCCGCTCACCAAGGACATGTGTTCAATCATATCCGACGGCGGCGGCGCGTTCATTGTTACGTCGGCGGAGAGGGCGCGCGACCTGAAGAAAGAACCGGCGCTAATTTTGGGCGCCGGCGCGCGTTCGACACAGGAGCATGTTTCGCTGGTCGATGACGTTGTCCGAAATGCGAGCGCCGACGCCGGACGCCAGGCATATGAGATGTCGGGCCTCGGCCCGAAGGATATGGACTTCGCGCAACTCTATGATTGTTTTTCGATCACGCCGATTCTGTTCCTCGAGGATTTTGGTTTCTGCGAAAAAGGCGAAGGTGGATCCTTTGTCGAAGGCGGACAACGGATCGAGATCGGCGGTGAGATACCCATTGTGACGCACGGAGGCTGTCACGCCCACTGCCATCCCGGGCTGCCCTCGGGCATCTTCCACATCATTGAGGCAGTGAAACAACTGCGCGGCGAGGCGGGCGGACAGAGACAGGTAAAGAATGCGCGCGCGGGATTGGTCAATGGGCTCGGAGGCCATTTCTCATCACATACCGCGGCGATTGTTGGAGTCGATTGAGGTATTCATATGGCGGAATATCGAAAGCCGGCGCCGATGCCGGATCACGTGACGGGCGAATTCTGGGACGCCGCAAAGCAGCACAAACTCTTGATACAACGCTGCCAGGACTGCGGGGCGAACCAGTTCTTCCCACAATCGTCCTGCCGAAAGTGTCTTTGCGATCGCATGGAGTGGCTGGAGGCAAGCGGTAAAGGCGTTATCTACACTTACACGGTCGTTTACAGGCCTCCTACACAGACGTTTGAGGAGGATGTTCCATATACGGTGGCATTGGTCGAACTCGATGAAGGCGTACGCATGATGAGCACTATCATCGGGATCGAGCCGCAGGACGTTCGAGTGAGTATGCCGGTGGAAGTCGTGTTCGAGGAAATCAGTCCGACGATATCGCTGCCCAGGTTCAGGCCGATCGAGGCATCATAGCTTCGCCGGCCATGGCTCCAGGCGAAGGATGCAGTAGCTTCTCACCCATTTTAGGACAGCTTGTGGAGAGGTTCTTTTCCAGTGAAATTCACACGATAGCTGATGCCAGGAGGAAGCGATGACAGTTGACTATGTGAAAAAAGACAAGATTGCGTATATCACGCTCAACCGGCCTGAGGCACGCAACGCGCTTGATCCCGACACGCTCGAGGCTCTTGGCAAAACATGGATTGATTTTCGCGACGACCCGTCCGTGCTGGTGGCTGTCGTTACAGGGGTCGGCAACTCATTCTGTGCGGGCGCCGACCTCGGCAAGCTCATCCCTCGAATCACAAGTGCTCCGGAAGGTCTGGTGGGCCTGGTAAAGGGAGAGATGGCCGAGACCTTTCAGTCCGCCATGCTCCGCGATATCGATATATGGAAGCCGATTGTGGCGGCTGTCAATGGCTATTGCATTGCCGGCGGGCTGGAAATGCTGCTGGGCATGGATATCCGCATCGCCTCTGAAAACGCATTCTTTGCGATTCAGGAGCCAAAATGGGGGCTTTTCCCGGCGGGCGGCTCAACGGTCCGGCTGCCACGGCAAATACCTTTCTGCAAAGCTATGGAAATTCTGCTGACCGGCGAAAAGATTGACGCGAAGGAAGCACACCGAATCGGTCTGGTCAACCACGTTGTCCCGCATGAAGAGTTGATGCCTGCCGCCGAGAAGATTGCGAGGCGTATAGCCGAGAACGGCCCGCTGGCTGTAAGCGCCATTAAGAGGTCCGCCATCGAATGCCTGAGCTTGCCGCTTCCGGAGGCTTATGCGCATGAAATAGACCTGGCCACTCCCGTGTTCCAGTCAGAGGATGCGATGGAAGGCCCAATGGCGTTTATGCAGAAACGGAAACCCGATTTCAAAGGAAAATGATACTGCGTTTGTGATGGTGTCTCTGATGTAGGGCGACAAGGGCGGACGTATGGACTGGCGCGAAGAAATTAAGAACTATGTTATACATCGGGAAGGGGAAGCTCCCGGTGGCAAATCGCACATGTATGTCGACATCAAGAGAATGATCAGCCGGCCCGAATTGCTGTATGCGGTGATTACCGAAATCGGCGATCTGATTCTCAAGAGCCATCATGAGATCAAGGCCATCGGATCGCACGGCGTCGGCGGGAGTTTCCTCATCAGTCCCACGATGCTCCATGTTTATAACCGATGGTTCAATGTCAACGGCTTCTTCGTGCGGCTTGACGCACAAGAAAACGGTATCCACCACCCGATTGAGGGATGCCTGGAAGCAGGATGGCGCGTGCTGATCGTTGACACGATGATCAAAACCGGTCAATCAAGTCTGCGCGCGCACGAAATTTTGCGTGCCCGTGGCTGCGAAGTCGACGGTATGATTGTTGTCGCCGATCTTAGCGGAGGCGACAATGCCTGCACGCGTGCCGGCCTCAAAGTGGAATCTTTGATAACGCTATAGCGGAAGTATCTATCTTGGCTCCAAATATATGTCAAAATGAGGCAGGTTATGGAGGGTCTGAACGAATATCCCGAGAAGGTTTTTCGA
>CAYZZY010000102.1:0-9954 GCA_964482745.1 uncultured bacterium | reverse complement strand
GATGGAATCGCATGAAAATCATGACAAAAATTCAACAAATTCAAGGGAAGTAGTACAACGCACTTTCCTTTAAGCTATTCTGACACGCGATTGTGGTTCTGTAAAGACTGAATAGAGAATTGAAAAGCGAGAGTTGAAAAGCCAAATCCCCCTTTCGTCCCCCTTTGAAAAAGGGGGAGATTGGACCGCGAATTGCGCTCATTAATATGAATAAAAGGCATGGGACCACAGATTGATGTATATTACCGCCGATTATTTCCTGGGATCGTTTCCCTTTTCGTGCTTTTCACCCGGGGCACCAGCCCCCTCAATGGATCGGGAAAAGCAGGGGCTCACGCGGTCTGCCTGACTTACCTCTCACCTTGCCTATGCTTCATAATCTATATTCTGTCAATAGCTTATGACATCGAACATCGAGCGTTCCGCACACTCTTCCGTCACGTTGTTCGTCACGCCTTGACATGTATCGCGGTATGATACTATAATATGAAGTCGAAATTATACGCATGAGCGGCAGTATTGTCCCTGGCGAACAGGGCTTTTTTTAAAAGGGCACGACAGTGAAGAGAACATTTCAACCATCCAACTTGAAGCGAAAACGGACGCACGGTTTCCGGGCCCGAATGAAAACGAAGGCCGGACGAGCCGTCATTAGCAATAGAAGACGAAAAGGCCGCGCACGATTGAGTGTGAGCGGCTGATCCTGCGGTCCGCCATGAAGAACCTTGGTTTCCCGAGGAGCAGGCGGTTAGCCAGACAGCACGACTTCAAACGTCTTTACAGGACCGGGCTCAAAAAGACGAACCGATACCTGACCGTATACACAAGCCCGGTTCAGGGTCGACAGGGCAAGGTGGGGATTGTGGCCAGTAAGCGGCTGGGAAGTGCCGTCGAGCGTAACAGAATCCGAAGAATCCTTAGAGAGACTTTCAGAACGAGTCAACATCAGATAAGCGACCGAACGGATATAGCGATCATTGTAAAGAGTCCCGCGCTCGATCTCCCACACCGCGAACTGGCCGAGCAGCTTCTGCAGTTGCTGCTGAAGAGCGAAGCTTTCAATGCGTAAGTTGTTTACCTTTTTGATAAAGCTTTACAAGCATTTTGTGTCTCCGCTCCTTCCACCCGCATGTCGTTTCTATCCCACTTGCTCGGATTATGCGCTCGAGGCTATCCGAAAGTATGGGGCAGCAAAGGGGTTTTACCTTGCACTGCGGCGCATCCTGAGATGCCATCCGCTGTGCGACGGCGGTTTTGACCCCTTGCCCTGATACCGGAAAGGCCGAAAAAGTCTCAGCCAAAAAGGAGTCTTCCTCTTGGACAAAGAGATGCAGCGAAATATGCTGCTTGCCATTGCGCTCTCGATTCTGATCATGATGGTGTGGACGCGTTTCTTCGCGCCGAAACAGACCGACAAGCAGGCGCAACAGCGGGAGCAGATAACCGAGCAAGCCACCGAACAGCCGTACGAGCGCCCGGCGGATCAGGCGACACCTGTGGCGCCGGGCTCCGAGCCCGCCGCCGAACTCTTTGCACCATCCGAGTTCACTCCGCTTGAGGATCTCGCGAAGGCGCAGGACATCATTGTCGAGACACCGCACATGATCGCCACCTTCACGACGCTCGGCGGGCGGCTGACCTCGCTCAGGCTGCCGGGATACAAATCGAAACAGGGCGACCACGAGGTGGATCTGGTTCCACAAAGCGAAGAGATGAAGTGGCCGCTCGCACTCAAATTCAATGATCCGGCCTTTGGAGTCCAAACCGAGAATTTCGTTTACGAACATGGATCTTTCGGCCCCTCTGATCTTGATCTCAGGCTCCTGACCGACGGCCTTCGCCGGTGCGTCGGCCACCAGATATCCGCCGGCGCCGACGAACGGACTATTCGGCGGCAGATCGAGGCCTGTCTGCCCGCGGACGCAAAAAGCGGCGACCTCCGCACGGTGGTGCTGGCAATCACCGGTAAGAAGATGGCCCTGGCAGAGAGCGGCGAGACGATTCACACAGAAGCCGACGCGCTTTCCGCAAGCCAGTTCCTTGTATTTTCGCGCCAGATGACGCCGCAACTCAGGCTGGTCAAGGCATTTGTTTTTCCGCCCGATGCCCATTCGTTCGACATGTATACCGTTCTCCGCAACACGTCGGCCGAGCCGCTGGACGTGGGGCGGGGCAAAGCAAGCTATTCGGTCGAATGGGAGCCCGGCATCGAGAGTTCAGAGCGCACTGCAAAGGAAGATGAACTTGTTGGTGTGCATCTTGTGGAAAAAGACTACAAGCAGAAGGCGGTGAGGAAGCTCAAGGAACCGAGGGAATTCGGTGAGAACTTGACCTGGATCGGGCTCAAGAGGAAATACTTCTTCCTCGCGCTCGAACCGTCCGGCGGCCTGATGGCGGCGGCGATAGAGCCGCTGGGCACCAAGGAGGAGCGCGTCCGCATCACCCTCGATATGCAGCCGATAACGCTGGCGCCGGGCGAGACGGCGGCTAACCATATCCGTCTCTGCGCGGGGCCGATGCTCAAGGATGTTCTCGAATCGCTCGGACCGGGATTCGACCAGATAATAAACTTTGGTTTCTTCGATTACTTCGGGAAATTCCTGCTTACGGCGCTCCTGTGGTTCAACAAATACGTTCAGAACTACGGTATTGCAATCATCCTGCTCACCATCGTCGTGCGGGTGGGCCTTTTCCCATTGAACCAGAAGAGCTACAAATCGATGAAGGCGATGCAATCGCTCCAGCCGTTGGTAAACGAGCTGCGCGAAAAATACAAGAAGACTCCGCAGGAAATGAACAAACGCATGATGGCGCTGTACCGCGAGCACAAGGTCAACCCCATGGGCGGGTGCCTGCCGCTTGCGTTTCAGATGCCCGTGTTCATCGCGCTGTTCCAGGCGCTCCGCTACGCCGTCGAACTGCGAGGAGCCCATTTTTTATGGATCACCGACCTCTCCGAGCCCGACCGCCTGTTCGCACTGACCACACCGATCAATTTGCCGATCAATCTTCTGCCGCTGTTGGTGATCGTGGCCATGCTGATCCAGCAGAAGATGACCCCGGTGGCGGGTGGCCAGAGCGAGTCCCAGCAGAAGATGATGCAGTATATGCCGATTATCTTCGGTTTCCTCTTCTACAGCATGCCTTCGGGACTCACGGTCTATTTCCTGATCTCCACGGTTCTCGGGCTCGTGCAACAGTATTTCGTTCAAAAAGCGGCCTAGCACTCTACGCCGCTTGGAAAGGAAGCATATTATGGTATCGATCGAAGTTGAAGGAAAGACGCCGGAAGAGGCCATCACAAAAGCCCTCGAACGCCTCGATGCGTCACGCGAAAAAGTAAAAGTGGACATCCTCGATGAAGGCAGCAAAGGCTTGTTCGGAATGATCGGGAGTAAGCAGGCAAAGATACGCGCGACACTGCTGGAGGTCGATGAGACCAAGCCCGAAGTCGCTGCCTCCTCCGCTTTTACTCCGCGCCCATCAGTTACCGCTACGAGGCCTTCGCGCCCGATAACGAACGAACCGCAAAAGCCCGACGAGGACGACGAATCAGCGAAGGAAGTTCTCGAAGAGCTTCTCAGGCTCATGGGATTCACCGCGACAATAAAGCAGGCAATTGTCGGCGAAAAAATCACCCTCTCCATTGAAGCGGGCGAGGACAGCAACATCCTTATCGGTAAACGCGGCAAGAACCTCAACGGACTGCAATATATCGTCAACCGCATCTGCGGAAGAAAGAATGTGAACTCCAGACCGGTCCTGATAGACGTCGAAGGCTACCGGCAGCGACGCAAGGAGGCCCTGGAGGCGATGGCCCACAGGCTCGCCGCAAAAGCAAAGAGTTCGCGGCGGGATGTGGATACCGAGCCGCTCTCCGCAGGCGACCGGCGCCTCATCCATATCACCTTGAAGGAAGACAACGACGTGTATACCCAGAGCCGAGGCGAAGGAACGTATAAGAACGTCGTCATCAAGCCAAGGGTCAAATAGCTGTACCCCTTTGGGACGGGCTTTGTGCCTTCACCCCACAGCAGACCATAGAGATTCCCGCCCCGGCGCCGAAAATATCGGCCTCGGGGCGTGCACTTTGGGAGTGCAGGCCGTATGAACGATGACTCCACAATTTGCGCGATCTCGACACCGCCCGGCCAGAGCGGGATCGGTATCGTCAGGCTCAGCGGACCCGACGCCGTGAGCATTGCCGGGAAACTCGTGAAAGCGACGAACAAGAGACCGCTGTCGGAGCAGCCGACACACCGTCTCGTTCACGGCCGCGTAATCGACGGTGACAGTGTCGTCGATGAAATCCTCGTGAGCGTGATGCGCTCTCCCCACAGCTACACGACCGAGGACGTTGTCGAGATCAACTGTCACGGCGGTATCGTCGCGGTCCGGAAAACGCTCGAACTCGCGCTGAAGGCGGGCGCCAGACTTGCCGGACCGGGCGAATTCACACGTCGTGCATTTCTCGGCGGCAGAATCGACCTCGTGCAGGCCGAGGCCGTGGCAGACATCATCAGCGCAAAGACCGCCGCCGGGCTGAAGGCGGCCTCCGAGCAACTCCGCGGAAACCTGAGCGAACGAATCATCTCGCTCCGCGAGAGGCTGGCCGATTGTCTCGCCCGCATCGAGGCGACCATCGATTTCCCCGAGGACGAGGTGCCCCAGCTTGGCGATAAAGATGTGCTTGCGACCGTGAATGGCATCATGAACGATCTGGATGGCCTGATAAAAGGCTCGGAGGCAGGGAAGCTCTATCGCGATGGAATATCTACTGTCATTGTCGGCAAACCCAATGTCGGGAAATCGAGCATCCTTAATGCCATTCTCGACGAGCCTCGCGCAATCGTCACACAGGAGCCCGGTACGACACGCGACATCATCGTCGAGTCGGTCGATCTTCACGGCATCGCACTCAGCCTTTCCGACACTGCCGGAATCCGTGAGCCCGGTTGTGAGGTGGAGCGACTCGGGGTCGAGCGGAGCGAGCGTGCAATCGAGGACGCCGACCTTGCGCTCTTCATCGTCGACATCTCGGAACCACTCTCCGCGGAGGACACGCGAATCATCGAGCGTCTGGCCACAAAGTCGCATGTCGTGGTCGTCGCCAACAAGACCGATCTAAAGCCGGACGCGGATCTGTCGAACCTGGAACAGCGGTTGCCCGAAAGAAAGATTATCCGCACTTCCGCGACGGAGGGAACGGGCATCAGTGAAATGGAAGAGGCCATATTCGACGAGATCACCAACGGCGCCACGATCGCGCCGGAGGAGATCATCGTGACCAGGTTGAGACACCGGCAGGCGCTTGAAGGCGCGCGCGCGGCATTGGGCCGTGCAGGTGATGCCATTAAGAGCGATCTGTCGGAGGAGTTTATCGCTATCGATTTGAGGGAAGCGCTCGACGGCCTCGGCGAGATCGTGGGAGCGGTCGTGACGGACGACCTGCTCGACAGAATTTTCAGCGAATTCTGCATCGGGAAATAGGGACCCCTGATTTAAAGACCTATGTACGCCTACCCAAAAGAATACGATGTTGTCATCGTCGGCGCGGGGCATGCCGGGTGCGAGGCGGCGCTTGCCGCCGCCAAAATGGGCTGCGACACGCTGTTGCTGACGATATCGCTCGACACGATCGCGCAGATGTCGTGTAATCCGGCCATTGGCGGCCTGGCGAAGGGCCATCTCGCCCGTGAGATCGACGCGCTCGGCGGCGCCATGGCCAGTGTGACGGACGCGACCGGCATCCAGTTCCGCATGCTCAACCGGAGCAAAGGGCCGGCTGTCTGGGCGCCGCGCGCGCAGTCCGACAAGAAGGCGTATCAACTCAAGATGAAGCACCTTCTCGAAGAAGCCGCCGGCCTCGACCTGAAACAGGCGCTCGTAGAGGATTTATGCGTGGAGGACGGCCGTGTGACCGGCGTCGTCACGCAGACCGGGACGATGTTTCCTGCGCGCTCAGTCATAATCACGGCGGGTACGTTTCTCCGAGGCCTGATCCATGTCGGCCTCGCTCAGTGCGAAGGAGGCCGGGCGGGAGAATTTTCGGCGAATCGACTTTCGGGAGGGCTCGAGAAGGCCGGCTTCCAGCTCGGCCGCCTGAAGACGGGCACCCCAGCGCGGATAAACAAGAACACGGTGGACCTCTCGGCTTTTTCGGAGCAGCCCGGCGACGTGCCGGCGCCGTGTTTTTCCTTTTCCACCGAGAAGATCGAACGACCCCAGGTTCCGTGCTACCTGGGATACACGAACGAACGGACCCACGAGATCATACGAAACAACCTCGACCGATCTCCGCTTTATTCCGGGAAGATCGCCGGCGTCGGCCCGAGATACTGCCCATCCATCGAGGACAAGGTGGTCAAGTTTCCCGAGAAAAAGCAGCACCAGATCTTTCTCGAGCCGGAAGGCCTCGAAACGGATGAATTCTATTGCAACGGCATCTCGACGAGCCTGCCCGAGGACGTACAGTTGGACTTCATACGCACGATTCGCGGGCTCAAACATGCAGAGATCATGCGTCACGGGTACGCCATCGAATACGATTACGCCCCGCCCTCGCAGATCAAGCCCACCATGGAAACAAAGACCATTGAGAACCTGTATTTTGCCGGACAGATCAACGGGACATCCGGCTATGAGGAAGCGGCCGCTCAGGGCCTGATGGCCGGAATCAACGCGTCGCTCAAACTCCGAAATGCGCCGCCGTTCCTGCTGGACCGGTCGGAAGCGTACATCGGGGTGCTGATTGACGACCTCGTCACAAAGGAGATACTCGAGCCGTATCGGATGTTCACGGCGCATGCCGAATACCGCCTTCTGCTCAGACAGGACAACGCCGATCTTCGCCTCACGCACATCGGTCATCGGCTCGGTCTTGTCGATGATTCGACATTCGCAAGGGTGGAGAAGAAACGAGAGCGAATCGAAGAAGAACTGCACAGGTTGAGAATCAATCGACTGCCGTCGTCCGAAAGCATCAACCTTTTCTTGCAGGAGCGGGGAACCGGACTCCTGAAGGACGGCACGACGCTGGAACAATTGCTTCGTCGCCCGGAACTCGGCCTCGACGACGTATATGCGCTGGCAGGATTCGCACTGCCGGAGGAGGGCGTTTCAGAGCAGGTGCAGATAGAAGTGAAGTACGAGGGATATATAACGCGGCAACTCGCTCATATTGAGAAGCTCAAGAATCTCGAAGATTCGGTGATTCCTGACGGCTTCGACTATTCCGGTATCCACAATCTCTCGACCGAGGCCCGCGAGAAGCTCACCCGGGTCAGGCCCGTATCTCTCGGCCAGGCGGCCCGCATCACGGGCGTCACTCCCTCCGACATTTCCATCCTGATGGTCTATCTGAAGAAGTGATCCGGCAGCCCGGGCAAGTGACCCTGATTTGCCTTGCGATCTGCTCAAATGACACACATTATGTACCCGTAGGGAACACAGCGCAGGAGAGCCGCAGCCAAACATTGGCTCTGGGTACAGTCCCGCAGTTTTTATCCGGGTGATAGTCAGTGCCGGGGACAGTCCCGAATCTACGAGCCACGCCAGGGCGTGACTCCGTAATTCTTGGTACAGCCCCCTTCAGATTCGGGATTCCGTAAATAGGAACAGTCCCCGTCGCCCTGAACACATTGAACTTTTTGGATTTACAGATGGCATCGCATGAAAATCGTGATAACCATTCACAAAATTAAATGTGGGCAGTACAAAGAGGCAGGCTGTGATTATCCGGCGGAACAAAAAGTGAGGGCGGAAAAATAGGCGTGGCCGGCGGTCTGGGACATGGGAGACAAGTCGTGAGGATTTTGAAAGTGCCCCGGAACGCCGGCCACCATTTACCTCAATGGGACTAAATAAACCTAGCAGAAACCAGGCTGTCGTGTCAAGTCCGATCTTATAAGTGGGAGTATTTCAGCGAACCTCTGCCGGAACATATTGGACGGCATAAGATTGTGCGGCGGGGGAACATGGCTTCTTGAAGAAAAGGTCACTGCCCGGCGAACAGGGCGTCAAAAGAGATCTCAGCGGCCTGAGGCTCGACGTCAGGACCGCCTTTGGGGGCATCTTTCAGGTCTCGTTTTAGGGCCACGAAATCCTCGCCATAACGTTTGATAGAGAAGAAATGATTGTCTTTGCTTGCGGCATCGATCAGCCGGCGAACATCTTTTTTGTGAAGCTTCCCCAACGGCTCGGATGAGAGAGCCACCGGATCGAAAAAGAACAGGCCCATTTTTTCCTTCCCATCATCCTTGTAGACCTTCACCGCCTTGACATAGGCATGATGAAAGTCGGAAATGTTCTCGCGCTCTATACCGAAATGCCAGTGTTGAAGCTTTGGATTTGCGGGCTTGACAACGATGTTCAGGTAGTGCACGGCAAGACCTGCAAAATACCTGCAGTCGCCCACCTGTAGATCCTTGCTTTCACCTTCCTCCAGATCCCGCATCTGGTCCACCGGTTTCTGGTATTCCTGAATGCGGTCCCGCGCGAAATAGGCCGCAAGGACAATCGCATCCGAAGGCTCTATTTCGGCAAGCAACCCCTCAACGCTCTGACCTTCCGTATCGGCCAGCAACTCGGATGTTCTCTCGAGGCAGAGCTTCCTGAACTGATCCGGGTTCCTTATCTCCAGAACAGAAGAGAAATCTTCGGCCTTCATGTCTTTTGATTCGGCCACGAACTGCTCGAGGGCAAAACCGCTTTCCGTCTGCTCGTCGGCCGGGAGAAGTGAGTCAATTTCATCGAGAGTCCTGATGCCGTTGAGGGTAAGTAATTTGAATTCGATGATCCGCCTGCAGACACCGAAGACCTGTTCGAGCGTCTCGACGACCTCGCTCCGGGCTTCGCTGCTTGCATCGGGGAAGTTTGCCACGTATGCGCAGAGGGTATTGTAGTTTTTCAGGAATATCATCAACTCGACCCGTATCTCTTTTTCCACCCTCCCCTGATCGAGGTCCTGGGCGGCAAGTTCGCTCTTGAGGGCGCGGAGCACAGTCAGACTATCTTCCTGCCACAGGCTGCCATCGATCCATAGAACAATCGAGAAATTCTTGCCAAATCTGACCCGGTAGGGATCCGGGAAGAGATCGGTCGCAAATCGGCCCAACGGATCGATCATAAGGGGAAAATCCATTCGTGTCTCTATTATCCGCTCCAGAAGCCGGCTGTCGCCCTCGCGCACTTCTTTCAGCGAGAAAACCTCACGGCGGAAAAGATTGTCATCGAGTGGAATGTTGGAAACAATTAAGGCGGGAAGGGAGTAGGCCTGCTCAGATTCCTCGGAGGCGGGGATCGAAGGATTGATAAGGAAAAAGAGAAGGAGCGCCACGGCTCCGAAAAGAAAATATCGGCGCATTCGAATCAACTCCAACTGCACGTTGCAGTAAATATACCCTTGAAAATGGAAAGCCGGTTACTAAACTACCATATGCCGAGAGTGGCTGTCAATTCGGGCAGGAGCGGCCCTTTTATATTTTTTTTCGCTTTTTCCAATCGAGAGGAGGACTGGCTCACGCGCAGCGTACTGACTGTATTGAACCAAAAACAGCGTTGTGCTAGACTTCTTTCATTGAAGCCACCAACCGGCGTGGCTGCGGCTTGTTCTGCTATTCCGAGCCTGTTCGACAACAGAGGGATTACTCCAATGGATAAAGCTTTGTCGAAAAAACGCATAATCATTGACACGGACCCGGGAGTGGATGACGCCGTGGCGCTGGCGCTCGCGCTCCGGTCGCCCGAATTGCTCATTGAGGCGATAACAACCGTCAATGGCAACACCGGCTTGAAACAGAGCACCGAGAATGCGCTCCGGGTTCTGGAGATTCTGAATCTCCCAAAACCGCCTCCGGTTATTGAAGGCGCGGCCAGGCCCATCCGAAGGGAGCCTTATCCGAGCGTATCCGTGCACGGGCGCGACGGGCTGGGAGAGATCTCCTATCTAAAGAA
>CAYZZY010000101.1:0-10010 GCA_964482745.1 uncultured bacterium | reverse complement strand
ATGATCCCTATCTCGGCAAAAAGCTCCATCGTGTGCGATTCATGCAGGAGACCGAGCAGCGACGGCCCAAGAATGATGCCCATCATGATTTCGCCGAGCATCGGACTCTGCTTTATTCGGTTGAACGCTTCCGCGCCAACCTTTGCCGCCAGCAGAATTATCGCCAGCTCGAATATCCAGTCCAGTTGCATGATTTTGTTTGTCCGCTACTCGATCGCTCTTTCTGTTTTCCGGAATTCTTTGTGCCACCTTATCCTAACGGCATGTTGCCCACACGCCAAACATCGAAGAACCTGGATTCCCTCCTTCGCGGGAATGACAGAGAGGAGCGGGAATGATCACGCCGTTGGCGTGACCTTCGGCGGGCGCAGCATGCTGACGCCCCTACAGAAACATTCGTGTGATTCGGCTTTGATTCGTGTCATTCGTGATCCAAAGTTTCTTGCTTTTTTGGTTGCGGCTATGGCGCACTTCCCACAAGTCGGCCAGTCTCCGCCTCATGCGACAAGCGGGATGCAGTATTTGAATAAGATTACAGGAATGCGAAAAAAATCGCAAGCGACAGGAACCGACATTCGACGGAGACACTCCACTCCCTAAAAGGCAGCGGGGACAGCTTCCGCAAAAAGCCGCCCCCGCGTAAAATTTCATTGAAGCAGGCCTGTAAGCCGAGTTCTGTCTAGTCTCTCGCAAGGGAGAGACCGAGATGGCCATTCAACTGGGATGCCCGTTGCCGGACACCTCAAGCGATCCAACCCGGAGGCATTGAGGGCGGGCCACCCTATCGCCTCCCTATTTGATCTTGCTCCGAATGGGGTTTACCAGGCCGGCGAGTCACCCCGCCGCCGGTGCGCTCTTACCGCACCATTTCACCCTTACCGGCGCGCCTCAAAAGGCGCTGGCTCATCCGCGCGAGGCGGATTCCGGCGGTGTATTTTCTGTTGCACTTTCCTTGAGGTCACCCTCACTCGCCGTTAGCGAGCATTCCGCCCTGTGGAGCTCGGACTTTCCTCAGTCCCGCATAGCGCGGAACCGCGGCCATCCGGCCTGCTTCGGCTATAATTATATCAGGCCTGCCCAAGTAGGTGCAAATTCAGATCTTACACGCCGTCGAGGCATCCTTTCGGCAAGGAAAATGATTTGCCAAAAGAATCATCGCTGTGTTACAATACGCACGAAAAGAGGAAAAGAAGGACGATTCAGCCGGACCATAACTACAGGGAAACATTCGGGATATGCCGTCTCAACAAATCGAGAGAATCCGGCGCGAAGTCGAGGATATCGGCGCCCTCCCCACGCTGCCTGAGATTCCCATGCAGGTGCTTCAGATGGTTTCCAACGAGGATTCCTCGATGGAAGATATCTCCAGGATCGTGGAAAGGGATCCCGCTCTTACCGCCAACATCCTTAAAGTCGCCAACTCCGCCTATTACGGTATGGCACAGAAAGTTGCATCCCTCCAGCTCGCTCTGGCGCTTCTCGGGATGAACGAAATCATCAACATTGTCATGGGCCTTTCCATTGTGCGCACGTTTTCTTCGCGCGGCCGCAGTAATATCTTCAATCGGACGCAATTCTGGCGTCATTCCTTTGGGTGTGCCTCCGCCGCGCGCATGCTGGCGCGGGATCTGCAGTTTGACACCGGCGGGGTTGATTTTGTTGCCGGCTTGCTGCATGACATCGGAAAGCTTATAATGGATCAATATCTTCATGCCAAACTGAAAGATATTCAAAAGCTTCGACAAAAAGAAGACATGACGCCGCTCGAGGCGGAGGTCCGCATAATGGGCGTCGATCATGCTATGCTGGGTTCATGGCTCGGCCAGCGCTGGCAGTTGCCGGCGCCGCTGCTGGAGGCCATCGCGCATCACCACCGGCCACTCGACGTGCTGGCGCTTCCCACGCCGAGCCGCCAACCGGCGCTCACGGCCCTGGTGCATCTGGCCGACATTCTGGCACACGAGCCTGACTTGCACTTCATGGAAACGTTGCAATCATCGGAGACTTTCAGCGATAATACGGCGTGGAAGATCATTCTTGCCGAGCGGCCCGATCTGGACAAGGACCGGTTTGAGGGGTTCATCACCAAATATGACGAATACAGGGAGAGTGTAAACGCGATAGTCGATGCAGTCGCCTGACGCAGAAAATATCATGCAACACATACTTCTCATCAGCAAAGACGGTTCGCTCAGAGCCTCGCTTGAGCGGAGTGCGAGCGGAAACACGATGCAGATCGACTGCGCCGAATCGTTTTCGGACGCCATGTCGCTTTCCGCGGAACTGCAATACGATGCCGCGTTGCTTGAAGTAAACAGGTTCGATGCGAGGGCAAAGCAGTTTCTGGAACGGTTCCTGGAGCAGAGCCCGCAGACAGTATTTATACCGATTTCTCCGATTGCCGTCGTCGAGCAGGTGATTGACGCCATGCGCAGCGGAGCCGCCGATTTTATCCATCAAACCAGCGGAGCCGGGGAAATCCTGGCGCACGTCGAAAGATCGCTGGAGAGTAAGCGGATGAAAAACGAGATCGATTTCCTCCGCCACGCCCAGCCCGAGATCTACCGGTTCAATGACATAGTGGGAGTGTCGCCTCCCATGAAGCGTGTGTTCAAGCTTTTGGCCAAAGTGGCGCCCACGGACGCGACGGTTCTCATTACGGGCGAGACCGGCACGGGAAAAGAACTTATCGCCGGCGCGCTGCATTTCAACAGCCCGCGCGCAAAAAAGAGCTATGTCAAGGTGAACTGCGCCGCGCTTCCCGAAAACCTGCTCGAGAGCGAACTCTTCGGACACGAAAAAGGCGCCTTCACGGGTGCGCATCGCCAGCGAGTGGGTCGCTTTGAACAGGCCGACAGCGGCACCATCTTTCTTGATGAAATCGGGGACATGGGCGCCAACACGCAGGCAAAGATTCTGCGCGTGCTCCAGGAGCATCAGTTCGAACGAATGGGCGGAATGCAGACCATTGACGTGGACGTCAGGATCGTTACAGCCACAAACAAAGATCTGGCTGAACTCATGAACACCGGCCAGTTCCGCGAGGATCTGTTCTACCGGCTCAACGTGGTCACGATTGAACTTGCCCCTCTTCGTGA
Source organism: uncultured bacterium (assembly GCA_964482745.1). Classification (GTDB taxonomy): domain Bacteria; phylum Abyssobacteria; class SURF-5; order SURF-5; family SURF-5; genus CAYZZY01. The sequence goes on along the minus strand of CAYZZY010000101.1, from coordinate 6,912 downwards.
AAGGCCCGAAGATATCGAGCCGCTTGTCAAATTTTTCCTTAAGAGATTTGCAGGCCAGATCAATCCTGAGGTGATAGGAGTGGGCCCGGCAGCCATGGCAATGATCATGGACTACTACTGGCCCGGGAATATACGGCAGCTTCAGAATGTGATCGAGCGCGCCGTGATTATGTGCGAAGGGGCCAGGATAATGCCGGAACAGATCGCCCTCTACGAGAAACACTCGGTGAAGAAAGACGAGGGCTTCGAGATCCCCGAAGGAGGGATTAATCTTGAGGAGGTCGAGCGGCAGCTTATCATTCAGGCGCTCGAGCGGACGGGATGGGTGCAAAAAAATGCCGCGAAATTGCTCGGCATCAGTCCGCGCGTAATAAATTATAAACTCCGAAAGCACAACATAGGTCGGAAAAAGCCTTAGTCTTCACTTGCTCGGGAACTGCCGTGATTTTAGATCGTCCCATTCCGTTAATCCCTACACCGCCCATCTGCCCGGTCCCGCAGGATACGCTTGTGCGCAGCGGTATCCCTTTCGGCCTAAAGGCGCTCGAGCGGATCGACAGGAGTTGAAAAGGAGGTGTTCCAGCATGTCTGAAAACGATTCTGTTCGAGTCGGAAGGTGGCTTTTCGTGTTGGCACTAGCGGTGATGTTGGCGCCGGCCTGCGGAGGGGGTCGCAAAAAGTATCTCGATACCGTACTGTCCCTCGTCGAGCAAAATGACAGAATCGATGCAAAGGTCGCCAAGCTTCCTAAAACAAACGCTTACAAGGATCCCGACTACCTGGAAAAAATCGACAGCTCTATTGGGTCGAAACAGGCTCTCCTGGGACAGTTGGAAATCATGGAACCGCCCTTTCTCATGGCGGGTACGCATGCCAGGCTCATACAGGCGATGAAGAACGGAATCCGCTTCCTGCAGTCGGAACGTGAAAAATTCACCATTGCCGCCGAAAAAATGGCGAAGCAGTACCCCATGCAGAATCAGATCCGGGGCACTGAAGAGGACGACATCATAAGACAGTACCAGTCCCAGACCGCAGCCTATCAAGCAGACATGAAAGAACAACTGATGAAGAAGCAATACGAGAGGCTGTACGGCGAGGTCAAGGACGAACTTGAGCGCGCGAGCAAATTCTGAAGAAGCGCCCGATATTATAGATAGAAGATTGAATTGGGGACATGATGGCTCATCGTGTCCCCAATTCAATTCCATGGCACTGTGGCAGATATCACATTAGTAGTAACAGCTATCAGCCCGGAAATCTGTACTCAGCCTATCTGAATAAGGACGGCTCCCTTCTTAACCGAGTCCCCGCTTTTGCAGTTGATCGACACCACTTTGCCGGTTGCAGGGGCAGTCAGCGTGTTCTCCACCTTCATCGCTTCCAGGATCAGGATCGCATCGCCGGCCTTGACCTTATCGCCTTTTCTTACCAGGACATTGATGATCACGCCGGGCATGGGAGCGGTAAGGGCGTTGCCGTCCTCAACGGCGGCCGGCAATTCCTTCTCCCTGGGTCTGACCTCGCGGGTAAGAGCGCCGGCCGTTTGCGTCCCGGTGGTTGCCGGGGGTTCGGGGGCGCGGGTTGCGGCGGGGTTTGTGATGCTCTGCACCACCGGTGTTCCCCCCGCATCGTCAACCGTGACTTCGAAGTATTCCCCGTCAACGAACACATTGAGCGTGCGGGCGCCCGGTCCCGGAGATGGCGCATCCTTTTTCGGCGCCTCGACGAGTTCTCCCTTGAGCGCTTTTTTGACAAGCTCGGTCTCTCGCCTGACATCTTCAAGCGTCTTGGGCTTTACTTCATCCGGAACCGGCTCCAGGCCGTACTTCCATCGGAGATACCGTTTGCCGGTCACCGGATAGATGGCGGCGATAAGTACGTCGCCATCATTTTTTGCGAGACCTTTGGTGTCGCGGCGAGCTTCACTCATGCCGGGCTTGAGCAGGTCGGCCGGCCGTTTCTTTGTGGGCGTCTGGCCGCGGTGATAATCCTTGAGACCGAGCTTCTGGACTTTCTTGTCTATGGGAGCGGGGGTTCTTCCATAGAGGCCGTACAGATAATCCTTCACCTGGTCCGAGATCATCTTGTAACGTCCAAACAGGACATTCTGCACGGCTTGGATACCGACAATCTGGCTCGTTGGAGTGACCAGTGGGGGATAGCCCAGTTCCTTGCGGGTCTTGGGTAATTCTTTATAGACTTCATCGATGCGATCGAGTGCATCGGCCTCACGGAGTTGGCTGACCAGGTTGCTGGTCATTCCGCCGGGTATCTGATGCACGAGCACACCGGTGTCTATCACCGACATAGTCGTTGTGTTCAAGAACTGCCGGTACTTCGGCGCGATGGACTCGATGTGATGGCCAAGATCCACCAATTCGTTCAGGTCCAGCCCGGGGTCGCGGTCAGTTCCCTGCAGGGTGACGAGGAGGGGCTCAATGGCGGGCTGGGAAGTCCTGAGAGCGAATGGGGCAAGCGCGGTATCGATAATGTCGACCCCGGCCTCGATTGCCTTAAGGTAACTCATCGACGCCATGCCGCTGGTGTAATGGGTATGAAGACAGATCGGGATTTCAACGGCATCCTTCAGGGCGCTGATGAGATCATAGGCGTCGCCGGGACAAAGGAGACCGGCCATGTCCTTCAAGCATAAGATGTCCACTCCCATCTTCTCGAGCGTCTTTGCCTTGTCCACAAAGTATTTCGTGTTGAAAACGGGGCCGCCCAGACGCTGTTGCGTGAGCGAGTAGCAGATTGTTCCCTGGATGCGCTTACCCGCTTTCTTGATGGCTTCGAATGCGGTAATGAAGTTTCGCTCGTCATTTAACGCATCGAACACGCGGAAGATATCCATGCCGGCTTCCGCCGATTCTTTTACGAATGCACGGACGACATCGTCCGGATACTGGCGATACCCGACAAGGTTCTGCCCGCGCAGGAGCATCTGGAGAGGGGTATCCGGAAGATGCTGCTTCATTGTATGCAGTCGTTCCCATGGATCTTCATTAAGAAATCGGGTCGGAACATCGAAGCAGGCGCCGCCCCAGACCTCCATGGAGAAAAAACCGACTTTGTTCATGCGGCCGGCTATGGGAAGCATATCCTCGGTCCGCATCCGCGTGGCCAGGGTTGACTGGTGGCCGTCGCGGAGCGTGGTATCCGTGATTTTCAGCGGATTCTTCGCGGGCTGTTTATCGGGCTTCTTTGTCTTTTTCTTGCTGGCTTTCGTCGCCATGGATGTTTCCTCCTGATGAATCCGGTATGATGAACAGGACCCAGACGGCAGCGCCCTATCTGGGCACGATACGGAGCTGCCACATCTGGCGGTTGCGCATAATCTCTTCGCGGCCCGACTGATTCCACACATGTGTGGTCGGCCGGCTTTGCCGGGTACGGGCGGCCTGCTCGGCGGCCCGTTGCGATTGAACGTAGACGGTCACGGCTGTACCGATGGCCGCTACTACTTTTTTATCAAGCTCCATGTGCTCGGTTTCCCTTTCCGGCCCTCTTAGGGAAACTGCATATATCGATTTCAACAATTATGTTTGCTCAAAAGCTTCTGCAATCATCTTCCGCTACATGGGAATATTTCCATGCTTCTTGGGCGGACGACTTTCGCGCTTTGAAAGCAGCACGCTCAGCGCGTCTATGACGCGGGCGCGGGTCTCGCGCGGGAAAATGACCGCATCGACGAAACCGCGCGAAGCTGCAATATATGGATTGGAAAAGAGTTCGCTGTATTCCTCGATCTTCTCTTTTCGCATAGTCTCGGGATCGTCGGCGTCTTTGATTGCTTTGCGATGGATGACGTTTGTCGCCGCTGCCGCTCCCATCACGGCTATCTCGGCTGTCGGCCAGGCGAATACGTAGTCTGCCCCGAGATCGGAGCTGCACATCGCGAGGTACGAACCGCCAATGCTCTTGCGAATGATAACCGTGATCTTTGGAACGGTGGCCTCGGAGTAGCACCACAGCAGTTTGGCCCCGTGCCGTATGATGCCGCTCCATTCCTGATCGCTGCCCGGCAGATAGCCCGGCACGTCGACGAGTGTGAGCAGTGGAATATTGAACGAATCGCAGAAACGGATAAAACGCGTAGCCTTGTCCGAGGCATTCACATCGAGACTTCCCGCCAGCACCATCGGCTGGTTGGCGATAATACCGACGGTATGCCCCCCGAGACGGGCAAAACAGACAATCAGGTTCTCGGCATAATACTGATGCGGCTCGACTATCCGGCCGTCGTCCACCAGTGACCGGATGATCTGCTTCATGTCATAGCTCTTGCGCGGATTGTCAGGAATGATGGTATCGAGCGCGGGATCGATACGGCCGTAGGCATCATCTGATTCTACCACCGGCGGATCTTCCATGTTGTTGGACGGAAAGAAGGAGAGCATCTCGCGGATACGCGCGATAGCGTCCTGGTCGCTTTCGCAGGCGAAGTGCGCCACCCCGCTCTTGGTGTTGTGAGTCATCGCGCCACCCAGAGTCTCGAAATCGATCTCCTCGCCGGTAACCGCCTTGATCACTTCCGGGCCGGTGATGAACATGTAGCTCGTGTTCTTCACCATGAACACCCAATCGGTCATCGCGGGGGAATAGACCGCGCCGCCGGCGGTCGGTCCCATGACTGCCGATATCTGTGGGACCACTCCCGAGGCGCATGCGTTGCGGAAGAAGATGCTGCCATACCCGCTGAGCGCGTCTACGCCCTCCTGGATGCGCGCGCCGCCCGAATCGTTGAAGCCGACAATGGGGCAGCCGTTCTTGAGTGCAAGATCCATGATCTTGCAGATCTTCTTGGCGTGCATCTCGCCAAGGGTTCCTCCGACTGCGGTGAAATCCTGCGAGAATGCAAAGATATTGCGGCCATCGACCGTGCCATGGCCGGTGACAACTCCTTCGCCGGGGATAAATGTATTCTCCATCCCGAAATGAGTGCAGCGATGACGCACAAACATCCCGAGTTCGCGGAATGTTCCCGGATCGAAGAACAACTCCAGCCGCTCGCGCGCTGTCAGCTTGCCCCCTTCATGCTGCTTCTGTATCCGGTCCTGACCTCCCATGGCGAGTTCGCGCGCCATTCTTTCCTTGAGGCCTTCGTTTTTTTTCGAAGCGTCTCCTCCCATCGGTCTCTCCTTGATCGGTCCGGAACCTTCACAAAAATAAATTACGGACCAAAAAAACAAGCGCCGCTCATCTGGGAGCGGCTGTTAATCGGTTTTTGAAAAATTCTTGCAGGGCTTCTTCGTCCTGTCTGAGACAGAATTATAGCTTCTGGTTGGTGAAAACTTGTCACCTGGCACCGGTTCTTGATTCATTGTGCCTTCGCAATCGAAACAAGAAACAGAAAGATGCCTCTTCTGCTTCAGGGTGTATCGGGTGACTCGGCAAACGCCTGATATCCATCTCCTTTCCTCATTTTATACCAACCTCGGGAAAAAAGCAACCAGGTTTATCGCGGTGGGAGGGTCCCTGTTTACCCCGCCTGGGCAGGAAAGGAATCATAGAAGAGGGATTGTACCCGGAACTGAACAACGCTCATTCGGGACGGCAATATTTTTCCCATAATTTTCAATTTGACACTTTCAGACCTGTGACTCATTTTGATTCAATTTCGGGGGAATGCTATAATACAGCCTCTGCCCCCCCAATTCTTTATTCTGTGCAGAGGATATGATCAATGCCATACAACAAATACTCCGGCTGTTGCGACCATGATGCACTTTCCACCAACGTCATTGCCAGGAATACCTTAAGCAGGGTTGTCTCCCTGTTTTCCATTATTGCCATGCTGCTCCTTGCCGGATGCGGTCAAAAGGCTGAGATTCTTACCGTTAATCACGACGGCCGCAGGGTCGGCGCCAGCGATGCCGACGGCATGCATATCGCATACATCTGGTATCCCGCCCAGCATATCAGCACTCAGGGACATCTTGTCTTGCTCGATTCGATCACCGGCAGTGAAGTCGAACTCGAACCCGATCTGAACGGCCCGATGGCAATGTGCAATGGGCGCGTGGCGTGGTGGAATGCACGCGAGAGAGACAAAGAGGGAAAAAGCGACGTCATTATTTACGACGTGGACAAACAGAAGAAGACAGCCGTCGCTCAAGCGAAGGTGCAGGGCCTCGATGCCGCCGACGACTATATTGTATGGGCTGAATCCTATGAGAGTTTCGGCTCCGATATCATTCTGTATGACTTGGATGCCGCACAGCAGCAGGTTATCAGTTCCGGCGGGCGTGAGGGCGACATGATGCATCGCGACCCGCGCATTGGAGACGGCACGGTCGCGTGGGAGGCCTATAACCGGAAGACGCGTGAATCGGCGATCGCCGTCTACGATATAACTGCTGGAAAGCTCTCCAGTATTGCCGTATCGCAGGCCTATCCGCGCGTGAGCGTCTCGGGTAATCGTCTGGTCTATTGTGTCAAGAATGGGGGCGAACGGGAGATACATCTGTATGAGATTTCTGACGACAATGATCGTGTCATTACATCCCTCAAGCGGCTCAAGACCTATCCTTATATCGAGGGCGACAGGATCGCCTGGTGTGAGCATGTAAAGAAGGAAAATTTCAAGGATATCCCCGGTCAGCCTCTGATGGACGAAAAAGATATCTGCGACGTGTTTGTCTATAATATCAACTCCGGCGGCAAGCGGATGATTGCCAAATATCTGCTCACAAGCGGCGGCGGCATCTCGATTCACGATGGCCGTGTCTACCTGCACGTTTATCGGGAATACCCTCCCCCCGGCTCCACCAACCTCATCGTCCCGGTCGATTTGTGGGTGTGGTAGAAACCATTCCTCCATTCCTGTCTTTGATGCTCTTAGCTTTTGCACCGCGGATTGTCCCTATTTGACCGATAATCTCTTCCCCACAAATTGGTGGCGTGAGT
>CAYZZY010000100.1:0-10061 GCA_964482745.1 uncultured bacterium | reverse complement strand
GACTACTACCAGGCCGGCGGTCGGTCGGCCGGAAAGGCTTTTGAGAAGGAATACGGGCGGCATACCGACAATGTTCGCGAACTGTTTGACAAGTTCTTCGGGAAAATGTTTGTCGGGGCGGAGAAGGCTACGCCGATTGTGGATCTGATCATGAATCCCGACCCGACCGAAGACGAGATAGAGGACACGCTTGGGCGCTTCGGATTCAGGAATCGTGCTACCGCGTATGCAAACCTTCGCTCGCTCGCTGAGGGCGGCAGCCTCAACCAGTATTCTTCGCGAGCCCGCAACTTCTTTTGCAGCATCGCGCCGCTGCTCGTCCGACATCTGGAGAAATCGCCTGATCCTGATATGGCCCTCATTAATCTACACCGCTGCATCGCGGCACTGGGGGCTCCTTCCACTTTTTATGAAATACTGTCTTCCAATCCGAAATCAATCGAAGTGCTGGTGGCCTTGTCATCGTACAGCGACCACCTTATCCGATTATTTGTGAATGATCCCGGCGTCTTCGATTTCTTGATGAGTACAGGAATGCTGGAAGAGGAAAGCTCGCAGGCCAATATCGACAAGGCCCTTGGCAAGTTCATCAAGATCAATCCGGATTTCTTCGAATCGGTGCAGAGATTCAAAAACGGCGAATTGTTGCGCATCGGTCTGAGAGATATTCTGGGGTTGGCCCAGATTGCGGAGGTGACACGCGAGCTTTCGTCCGTCGCCGAAGTCATGCTTGCCACAGTTTACCAGCGGTGTCTGGATGATCATATCGAACGGTACGGCAAGCCGATTGGCAGTGACGGATTGCCTGCGACAATGGCGATTCTCGGAATGGGAAAATTCGGCGGGCGCGAGATCAACTACGCCTCGGATCTCGACGTGATTTTCGTCTACTCCTCCGAGGGGCAGACCGAGGGCGGCATGTCGGGCTCCATCCTGTGCCAGCAATTCTTTGCCGGACTGGCGGCGCAAGTGATGAAAAAGGCAAGCTTATTGAATCCATACGGGTATTTGTATAAGATGGATGCGAGGCTTCGCCCCGACGGCGGGCAAGGTTTGCTTGCTGTCTCTTTGGACTCGTTTCAGGAGTATCATTGTAGAAAGAGCGCCCACTGGGAAAAACTGGCGATGACCAGGTTGCGGCCCGTGGCGGGCGATATGGCGCTGGGGAAATCGATTGAGGAGTTTGTGCATTCGGTCATCTATGCGAAGGATTTCTTTTCGACGGATGTTGTAGACGAGGCCACCGGAATGCTCCATAAAATTTTCGGAGCGGCCCGCGCCGAGGATAATGAGGGTGTGAAGATAAAAAACGCCGAAGGGGGAATTATTGAGATAGAATTCCTCGTACAATTGCTTCAACTCAAATATGGATCCGGCGTCGCAGAACTGAGAATCCCCAATACGCTGGAATCGCTCGATCGATTGGCGGATGGCGGTTATATATCGCGTCTTGTCCGTGATGATCTGCGCGCCACACTTGTATTCCTTCGCAGGGTGGAAGACAGGATGCGTCTTATGCATAATCGTTCGCTGAATGAACTTCCGACCGATAGTGATGCCCTTGATAAGCTGGCATTGCGCCTGGGAATCACCGTTGCCGAAGGACAGAGGCCGGGCGAGAAACTTATCGGGACGCTTGAAGCCGATATCCAGCGATCCCACCGCGTCTTTGAGGAAGAAATCGAAAAACTTAAAAGGGCGGATTATTCCGGAGGGTCCAATTGACCCACAAAAAAACACTCTTCATATGCGATGCCCATCTGGGGACGGGGGAAAACCAGGCACAGAGAGAACAGGTATTGATTGAGTTCCTCAGAGGGCTGGCGCCCGAACGAGTCTCCACATTATATATTCTTGGAGATCTGTTTGATTTTTGGTTCGAATATAAATCGGTCGTCCATTCACAACATTTCCGGGTTCTTACCGAGCTCGCGCAGGCCGTCGAAAGAGGCATTGAGATACATCTTATTGTGGGCAATCATGATTTTTGGGCCGGTGATTTCCTCAAAAATATGATAGGCATGATGATCCATTACGATCCGATCGAAATCGATCTCGACGGACTTCATGTATACATGTGTCATGGCGACGGCCTTAATCCCTATGATCGCGGCTATACCATACTCAAAGCGATTATCCGAAGCAGACCGGTTATCTGGACTGTCCGGAAGATGCACCCGGAATGGATATTGATGTTTGCCCGATGGTTCTCCAAATTCAGCCGCGAGTCCACTTCGATAGCCGGTAACCTGCGCGAAGATGAGGGGGTACGGAATTTTGCGTTAAAGAAGCTCCATGAGGCCGTCGATGTTGTTATAGCGGGCCACTCCCATCAGCCGCATGATGAAGAACATTCCATCAATGGGAGTATCAGGCGCTATTATAACGTGGGCGACATGCAGAGACACTTTTCCTACCTTGAATACCGCAGGGGTGTGTTTCAACTCAAGTATCTGGACACGGAATCTATGAGGGCCTGAGCACAAGCATACAGCGTCATCGACATTTAAGATACCGTCCATTCCTCGAACCTGCCGCCAGATACGGCATTCCGGTTATTTAATGTAAAGAATGTTATCCCTTGTGATTCGCCGCTGTTTGTTTGTCTCGTCCGACAGGGGGCCTGCGACGGTCGCGGCGCCCATCTCCCGATTGGCGGAAAGCCTGCCGGATATCGACACCAGCGGGATGCATCGCCCCCCTGTGGCGGGAATCTGCCTGAGTCATAACACATTACGTGCCAACAATTTCATTTGACTTTGTTCTCATGGAATGCTAAAATTTCCCACAAGTTGGTCACAGTGCTGCGCCGTGTGCTTTCAGATATTTTGGAGAGCCGGTGAAGAACATAATGAAGAATTCCGCCGCCATTTCAGCTCGAATCCCCCTCTGCAGGCCCTATCTCTCAGAAGAAGAAGAAAGTGCGACGGTGGAGGTGCTCAGGTCGGGATGGCTGATGGAAGGCGCGAAGGTTGCCGAATTCGAAGACCTTGTGGCCAACCATGTTGGAGCGAAGTATGCGGTTGCCGTCAATTCAGGCACGTCGGCGTTGACGCTTGCCCTGCTGGCGACGGGGATTTGTGCGGGGGACGAAGTGATTATGCCCTCCCATTCTTTTGTCGCCACTGCCAATTGTGCGCGCCATTTGGGAGCAGAGCCTTCGTTCGTCGATATCGGGCCTGATGATTACAACATCGATTCCTCGAAAATAGAGACGGCCATAAATCCTGAATCACATGCAATCATGGCAGTCCATCAAATAGGATATCCCGCCGACATGGAGCCTATTTTGTCGGTCGCGAAGAAGCATGACCTTCTTGTCGTGGAGGATGCCGCCTGCTCGCTGGGTTCGACGTATCATGGGCGTCAGACCGGCGGTTTCGGTGAGGTTGCCTGTTTCAGCTTTCATCCGAGGAAACTGATTACCACCGGCGAGGGCGGTATGATAACCACAAACTCGGAAAAGATAGCACAGCAAGCCAGAAGCTGGCGCAATCACGGGTTGACCGTTTCCGGTGATACCGGGAAACTGCGATGCGGGGAAGCAGGTTACAATTATCGAATGACGGATATTCAGGCGGCGATAGGAATCGTTCAGTTCAGGAAGCTTGAGGAAATTATTCGGCTGAGGACTCTTCTTGCCGATCATTACAACGAAGCGATTGCAAAACTCCCGGCGCTCAGGACGCCGGAGCAATCCGGCGACTCAGTCCCCAATTATCAAAGCTTCGTTGTCGAACTTGTGGATGAATCGATAAGCCGAGAAGCGCTGCTTGAGTTTATGATCGAAAACGGCATCCAGTGCGTACCCGGCATTCAGCCGATTCACCTGGAACCGGCCTATTCAGAGAAGCATTCGCACCGGGATCTGCCCGAAACGCTTCGGGCGGCTGAGCGTTCATTCTTTCTTCCGCTTTATCCTTCCCTTTCGCATCAGGAACAGGAATTGGTCATCAGTAGTCTGAAAAAGGCTTTGGATAAGAGCATAATGGCGAGGGAGACTCAATGAGGGCATTGATTACCGGCATTACCGGCCAGGACGGCTCATATCTCGCCGAATTCCTCCTGGAGAAGGGATACGAGGTCTTCGGCATGGTGCGGCGGTCGAGCACGGAGAACTTCGAACGGATAAAGCGTATTCGTGACAAGGTGAAACTCGTACAGGCCGACCTGATAGATCAGGTGTCGATGATCAAGATTATAGATGAGATTCGCCCGGCGGAATTGTACAATCTTGCCGCCATGTCGTTTGTTCCGACGTCGTGGGACCAGCCCGTGCTTACCGGTGAGGTCACTGGTCTTGGGGTGACCCGCGTGCTGGAGGCGCTAAAGGTTGTCGATCCCAAGATCAAGTTCTACCAGGCTTCCAGCAGCGAAATGTTTGGACAAGTGGTCGAAGTCCCGCAGACGGAGAAAACCCCCTTCTATCCCCGGAGCCCGTACGGCATTGCTAAAGTATACGCGCATTGGATAACCGTAAACTACCGGGAAAGCTACAACATATTCGCTTGCTCGGGGATACTGTTCAATCATGAGTCTCCCAGGCGTGGACTCGAATTTGTGACACGAAAGATTACCCATGCTGCCGCAAGCATAAAGCTCGGATTGGCCTCGGAGCTTCAACTGGGCAACCTGGACGCCAGGAGGGATTGGGGATACGCGGAAGACTACGTTCGTTCCATGTGGCTTATGCTCCAGCAGGAAAAATCCGACAGCTATGTTATAAGTTCGGAGAAAACGCACTCGGTGCGCGAATGTGTGGAGGCGGCGTTTGGCTATCTTGATCTCGATTGGGAAGAATACGTGAAGATCAATCCTCGCTTTATCAGGCCCGCCGAGGTCGACATGTTGCTGGGCAACTCGGAGAAAGCTCACAAAGAACTCGGGTGGTATCCCGAAACATCATTTCAGGAACTGATAGAACTAATGGTGGATGCCGATCTGGAGCTTCTGAAGCGGCGGAACAATCTTCAATGACCAAATCCAAGAGCAAATACTTTGCCCATGGAACCGCAGTTATCGACGAGCCCGTCGAGATTGGGAACGGCACGAAGATCTGGCATTTCTCGCATGTTATGGCCGGCGCGGTAATCGGAAAGGAATGCAATATCGGCCAGAACGTATTTGTCGGTTCAAAGGCGAGAGTCGGTAATAATGTGAAGATTCAGAATAACGTGTCGGTGTATGATGGCGTCATTCTCGAAGACTACGTTTTCTGCGGGCCGTCGTGCGTGTTTACGAATGTCAACAGGCCGCGCACCGCTTTTCCCCGGAAAGATCGCACGTTCGACGAGACGCTCGTCCGAAAAGGGGTCACGATAGGGGCGAACGCCACGATTGTTTGCGGGACCACTATCGGGCAACATGCCTTTATTGGAGCGGGGGCCGTCGTGACGAAAGATGTGCCTGCGTATTCTCTGCAAATGGGAAATCCGGCCGAACATCGTGGATGGATGTGTGAATGCGGCGAGAGACTTGATGACCCGGCCACCGGCAGGGATGTTCTCGCGTGTCCCGCATGTTCGAGAAAATATGCCATGGATGGGGATGGCATAACGAAGGTGGAGGGATAGAAGCTTTATGCGGCTACTTGTAACGGGCGGAGCGGGCTTCATAGGATCCAACTTCGTGCGCTATATGCTTGGAAAGTATGAGGATATCGAACTCGTCAATTTCGACAAGCTTACCTATGCCGGAAACCTCGATAACCTTCGAGACATTGAAGATGATCCCCGTTACAGCTTTGTGAAAGGTGATATCGCCGACGGCGCCGCGATCGGCGCCCGGATCGCTGAGGCGGACGTCGTGGTGAACTTCGCGGCGGAAACGCATGTAGACAGAAGCATTCACTCGCCCGGCGGCTTTATTCAAACCGATGTCGTCGGAGTCTATACGATACTCGAAGAGGCACGCAAGCATGACGGCAAGAAGATCGTGCTTGTCTCCACGGATGAAGTGTACGGGAGCATCGACGAAGGTTCGTTCTATGAGCGCGACGCGCTCGATCCGAGCAGCCCGTATTCTGCCGGCAAGGCGGGCGGCGAGCTTCTTGCTCTCGCCTACCACAAGACATTCGATGTGCAGGTCTGCATCACTCGCGGTTCAAATACATACGGTCCCTTTCAATATCCGGAAAAGGTAATCCCCCTCTTTATCACGAATGCGATAGACGATATTCCTCTTCCCCTTTATGGGGATGGAATGAACGTGCGCGACTGGCTCCATGTGCTTGACCATTGCAGCGGCATTGATCTTGTCCTCCATGAAGGCGTCCCGGGAGAGATCTACAACATCGGCGGAGACAACGAGAGGACCAACATAGAGATAACCCATATGATTCTCGAACTCCTGGGCAAGCCGAAATCGCTTATCAAACCGGTTGCCGACCGGCTGGCCCATGACCGCCGCTATTCCATTGACTGCGAGAAAGCGGGGCGGCTGGGATGGACCCCGACACAGCCTTTTGAGGAAGGGATGCGGCAAACTGTCGATTGGTATGTGAACAACGAATGGTGGTGGCGAAAGCTCAAGTCGGGCGAATATCTCGAATATTACAGGAAACAATATGACAGTTCACTCGATTCGGTGGAGGAGAAACGCTGATGCTTAAGGTCGCGGTTGTCGGGGCGGGCGCGTGGGGCAAGAATCTGGTTCGAATCTTCTATCAGCTCAAGGGGGTTGAATTTTCCCACTGCTGTGATCCTGACCCGGCTACGCGCGAGATGATCGCCCGGGACTATCCCGGTGTCGAACCGGTCGAGCGGATTGAGGATATTCTTGCGGACTCGTCAATCGACGCTGTCATTGTTGCATCATCCGCGCCCACGCATTATCCGATTGCAAAAGGCGCTCTTGAGGCCGACAAACACGTTTATGTCGAAAAGCCGCTGGCGCTGAGCGCCGCCCATGCAGATGAGATGGTAGCTCTTGCAGAGGCCAGGCAACTCAAGCTGATGGTTGGCCACCTTCTCCTGTATCATCCCGTTGTCGATTACCTGAAGAAGCTTGTCGATTCCGGCGATCTCGGAGATCTGTTCTACGTCTATTCCCAGCGTGTGAATCTCGGCAAAATCCGGAAGGATGAAAACGCGCTCTGGAGTTTCGCGCCGCATGATATATCGGTGATTCTCCACCTGCTCGATCAGATGCCCGTGAGCGTGAGCGCCCGGGGAGAATCCTACCTGCAGGCCGGCGTCGAGGATGTCGTCTTCGTGAATATGAAGTTCCCGGATCGCAAGATGGCGCAACTCCAGGTGAGCTGGCTTGATCCCCATAAGATTCGCAAATTAACCCTGGTCGGCAGCAAAAAGATGGTGGTCTTCGATGATGTGGAAAGCGCGGAAAAGCTGAAGATAATTGATAAAGGCGTGACCGGCGTCAGCTACGATAGCTACGGCGACTCTTTGACCCTCCGGTTCGGAGACATCAACATCCCGCATATCAGCATGACCGAGCCTCTCCGTGTGGAATGTCAACACTTTGTCGATTGTATCGTGCAAGACAAACGCCCCCTCAGCGATGGCTCTGATGGGGCGCGCGTCGTTCGGATTCTCGAGGCCGCACAACAATCGATGGATAGCGACGGCAAACCCGTAATGATTTCGGAAGGGACACTGGCGGAGAAACAATGAAAATACCCGTTCTCGATCTTAAACCTCAAATCAGCGAAATCAGGGATGAGATCATGGAGGCGATCGGGTCCGTGATCGACAATACAAGTTTCGTCCTTGGTCCCAAAGTGGCCGAGTTTGAACAAGCGATCGCTTCTTACACGGGCGCCCGATCTGCAATAGGGGTCGCATCGGGAAGCGATGCCCTGTTGGTCGCGCTTATGGCGCTTGGCGTAGGGGAAGGCGACGCCGTCATTACCACGCCCTACACCTTTTTTGCCACGGTCGGCGCCATCTGCAGGGTTGGAGCAGTCCCGGTTTTTGTGGACATTCGACCTGACTCGTTCAATATGGATGTGGATCAGATCGCTGACTATCTGGATAATCGATGTGAGCCCGACCCCGAAACGGGCTTGCCCCGGGATATGGCCTCCAACAAAATTGTGCGAGCCATAATACCCGTCCATCTTTTCGGCCAATGCGCCGACATGGAGCCTATAATGTCCATGGCCGAGCAGTACAAACTCAGCGTGGTCGAGGATGCCGCCCAGGCGCTTGGCGCTGAATGCAATGGGAAGAAGGCCGGTTCGATAGGTCACATCGGGTGTCTCAGTTTTTACCCGACCAAGAACCTCGGCGGCTTCGGTGATGGTGGAATGATAACTACTTCCTGCGAAGATCTGACCGAGCGGTGCCGGGTGATTCGCGTCCATGGCAGCAAGCCCAAATACTATCATTCTCTCGTAGGGATCAACAGCAGGCTCGATGCTCTCCAGGCCGCCGTTCTCTCGGTTGGTTTGAGGTATCTGGAGGAATGGATAGAAATGCGATGCCGAAATGCCCGGGCTTATTCTGAAGCCCTTCAAGGGACAAGAGGTATCGTGCTGCCGGAGACATTGCCCGGTCAACGCCACGTGTTCAATCAATATGTCATCCGTTCCGACAGACGGGACGCATTGAGAAAGTTCCTTTCCGAAAAAGGGATCGGAGCCGAAATCTACTATCCTCTATCGCTTCATATGCAGGAATGCTTCTCATATCTGGGATATAAGGAGGGAGACTTTCCCGAATCCGAGCGTGCCGCATCGGAATCTCTGGCGATCCCGATGTATCCCGCATTGACCGAAAACCAAAGGGAAGAAGTGATCTATGCCATCAAAGAATTCCAGGAAAACTAGCGCCGCCCGCAAACCGCGCAAACGTGAGTCCGTTGACAAAATGCTCAGTGCGCGAATAGATGCGAAGAGTGCGACGATTGGCGTGATAGGGATGGG
Organism: uncultured bacterium; assembly: GCA_964482745.1. Lineage (GTDB taxonomy): Bacteria > Abyssobacteria > SURF-5 > SURF-5 > SURF-5 > CAYZZY01. Next base: position 1,177 of record CAYZZY010000100.1, on the reverse strand, counting down.
CTACGTCGGGCTGCCTCTGGCGTTGGAGTTTTGCCGGAGCGGATTTTCCGTCCTCGGGTTTGACAACGATGAGGCGAAGGTCATTGATCTGAATAGGGGGAAAAGCTATATCCGCCACATCCCCTCCAATGATGTGAAATCGTTTTCCCGCGCGAGCCTGTTTTCGGCGACATCGGATTTCTCGCGTCTTTCCGAAGTGGATTGCATCGCCATATGCGTGCCGACTCCTCTGAACGAGCAGAAAGAGCCGTACCTCGGATATGTGACTCAGACGTGCGAGTCCATAGCGGACAACTTGCGCAAAGGTCAGCTTATCATACTGGAGAGTACCACATATCCGGGAACAACCGAAGAGCTTATGCTCCCGATCTTGAGCCGAAACAAGCTCAAAGCAGGGCGCGATTTCTTTCTGGCCTATTCTCCGGAACGCGAGGATCCGGGCAACCGAAGGTTCCCCATCGAAAAGATCCCGAAGGTCGTCGGCGGCCTTACCCCCGCATGCACCGAATTGGCGGGGAACCTTTATTCTAAGATCTTTCAGAAGGTCATATATGTGTCCTCTCCACGCGTCGCCGAGATGACCAAACTTCTGGAGAATATTTTTCGTTGCGTCAATATCGCTCTTGTGAATGAAATGAAGATGCTCTCGGAGCGGATGGATATCGACATATGGGAGGTCATAAGCGCCGCTTCGACGAAACCCTTCGGCTTCATGCCGTTCTATCCGGGTCCCGGCCTCGGCGGGCACTGTATCCCCATAGATCCCTACTACCTTTCATGGAAAGCGAGGGAATACGATTTCAATACGCGTTTCATAGAACTTGCGGGCGAGGTCAACACTTCGGTTCCCTATCATGTTGTCCGCCGGGTCGGCGAGGTGCTGAATCAAAAGAACAAGAGCGTCAAGGGTTCGCGCATTCTTATTCTGGGCGTTGCTTATAAGCCTGATGTCGATGACATGCGGGAATCGCCCGCCATCAAAATCATCGAGCTGCTGAGGAATATGGGCGCCGAGATCTGCTACAACGATCCTTACATACCGAAGTTTCCAAGGCTTCGAAAATACAAGTTGGATCTGCAGTCGGTCAAACTTACCCCGAAACTCATGAAATCGATGGACTGCACCGTGATTGTCACGAATCATTCGAGCTATGATTATGACCACATTGTCAAGCAT
>CAYZZY010000099.1:0-10084 GCA_964482745.1 uncultured bacterium | reverse complement strand
CAAACCTGTCCGCAAACCTGTCCGCATTTGCCCAAACCTGTCCGCAATGCGGCAGGCGAAAGACGAAAGGGTAAAGTGGAATCCGTGTTCATCTGCGTGTATCCGCGGTTCAAGAGAGATTTTTCCCCCGCTCTGGTGGGATCAGAATGACAACCTCAGTGCTCTCGGTGCCTTCTGTTCGCGGCCCTATGGGCTGCGGACGAATCGCACGAATGAAGAGCAGGTACCACGAATTACACCAATTACACGAATATAGACAAGTCACGAGTCGAAAGTCAAAGACGGGGAAATAGAACTCTTTTGGCTATTTGCGTGCCCGAACTGACCTCGCGAGGATCTCGATGGTGTGAAGGGCCCGTTTATTCACTCCCGCCTCGGCCATGAGATCGTTCAATTGCAGCATACAGCCGGGACAGCCCGTAGCCACTTCGGATGCGCTCGATGAAGACAGAGATCCGACTTTCTTTTGGCCTATCAGGTGTGCGATTTCCGGATAAAAAACATGAAACGATCCCGCCTGACCGCAGCAATACATTTCACCAGCCATTTCCTCAAAGTGGCAAGCTCTGGCGAGCAGTTGTCGGGGCTCGGATTTCACACCCTGCCCCCAGCGAAGATGACAGGGATCGTGATATGTCACTTTTTCAGCCAGTTGCTCGAATTCCAGATCGGTATGGGCGGAGATAAACTCGCACACGTCCAGAACGGGGACATCAAATGCCGCATCGGCAGAGCCAAGCAGGCCGGCATACTCGTGCTTGAGCGTCCGCCCGCAGGATGCGCATAGCGTGAGCACGAAATCGCACTTTTCCGAGCCGAAACAGTCCCTGTTGCGCCGGGCAAGCTCTCTGGCGGCGTCCATATCGCCGAGCGCAATGGCGGGAGTGCCGCAGCACACTTGCGATGCCGGCACCATCATCTCGATTCCCGCACTTCGCAGCAGTTCAATGGCGGTGTCCACGACATCCGGGTATACATAGTTTGTCAGACACCCGACAAAGAGGGCGACGCGCATTTTGGCCTCAGGCAGGGCCGCATGCTCGCGGCGGCGGTTGAGCGCAGGCTTTCGGGAAATCGGCGGCAGCCATTTGCCGCCCTTGAAAAAGAGGGGAAGATGCCGCAGGCTGCCTTTCCTTTTTCCGGGAATGACACGCTGGAGCAAAGACGCCATATAGATCACCGCGTCAAAGAGTCGCCTTCTCGTGATGATGTGACGGAGGACAAAGGACGAGCCGAAAGGGAGTCCCATTTCCTTTGCAAGGCGTTCGCGGGCGGCATTGATCACATGAACGAAATCAACGCCGGAGGGGCATATCTCGCTGCAACGCTGGCACATGAGGCATGCCGACATGATCTTTCTCAACTCGGGCGATGCAGGGAGTTCTCCTTTGCTCATCGCCTCAAACAGCCAAACGCGCCCCCGCGCGACAAACGCCTCGTCCTTGAGTTCTGCAAACACGGGGCACACCGATCTGCATTTACCGCAGCGGGCACACTTCTGTACTTCCTCGTCACCCGCCAAAGCCGGAGCGCTATCTGTCGCCGGCGAAGTCATCCGCGAATTTCCCCGGATTCAGGATACCGTTCGGATCCATGGTCCTTTTTATTCGTGCCATGATGGCCATTTCTTTCTTGCCCACTTCGAGGGCGAGGAACTTCGCCTTGGTAAGCCCGATCCCGTGTTCGGACGAGAGCGTTCCTCCCATTGAAATGGCTGCCTCAAATATCTCGCCGACCGCCTGGTCCGCCTTTTTGCGAAGCGCTTCGTCTTCGCGTTCGAGCATCACGTTGACGTGCATGCTGCCGTCTCCCGCATGCCCGAAATTGACAATCATCAAAGAGTAGCGTTCGCCGATCTCGCGCGTCTTCGCCAGAATCTCGGCCAGCCGGGTACGAGGCACGCAGATATCTTCGTTGATCTTCACGCGGCCCAGTTTATAGAGGGCGGGAGAGATCGCGCGCCTGAGCGACCAGAACTGTTCGCGCTCCTCTTCTGAAACCGCCCGCCTGGCCGTTGTCGCATTGTTTTCATCGCAAATCCGTATGATCCGTTCCGCGTCATCGAGGGTGACCGAACGCGGGCCGTCGACTTCAAACAGGCAGGAGACGCCCCGGCGCGGCAACACGTCGGAATCCTGGTATCGCCGAATGCATTCTACGGTCAATTCGTCCATCATTTCAGCGGCTCGCGGCACAATGCCGGCGGCGAATATCGAGCAGACAGCCGACGCGGCGCATTCAGTATCGGGGAAATTGGCCAGGACCGTCTCGATATGCTCGGGCAGAGGTATGAGCCTGAGGAGGATCTCCGTAAATACGCCGAGAGTTCCTTCCGAGCCGACAAAGAGACTCACCAGGTCATAGCCGGTCACGCTCTTCGGCGCGCCGGACCCCACTCGTATGATATCCCCGTTCGCGAGGACGACCTCGAGCGCCATCACGTACTCTCGCGTGGAGCCGTACTTCGTGCCTCGAAGTCCTCCCGAGTTCTCGGCGACGTTGCCCCCGATGGTACAGAAATCGCTGCTTGCGGGATCGGGCGGATAGAACAGGCCCATCTGCTGGACACGCCGCTGGAGGTCCGCCGTTATGACGCCCGGCTGGACGAGCGCCGTCATGTTGGCGGCATCGATTTCGAGTATCTTGTCCATCAGCTCGAAATCCAGAACGATCCCGCCTTTTATCGGCACGGCGCCGCCGGTCAGCCCTGAGCCGGCCCCTCTGGCGTACACCGGCGTCTTCGATGAGTTCGCGATCCGCAGTATGCCTGCTATTTGCTCGGCGGCGGTCGGCCTTGCGATCACGTCGGGAAGCGCCGCGACCGTTTTCGAGGCGTCGGAAGAATAGGCTATTCTCTTCTCGGCGGAATCGAAAAGGTTGTCGCCGCCGAGTATCTCGCGCAGTTCCCTGACAATCGCGGGATCAATGCTCATGGGCATGTTCCTTGACGGGGGCGGGATTCGCGTAACAATAGATGCACCCGTGGGGGCACGGGTTGTACCAGCCGATGTCAAAGCTCTCGGTGCATCCGCACGCGGTCCTCTGGCCTTTCGCCTTTTGTGTCGAGCAGGGCAGTTTTTCCGGGTGAAGTTCGCTCAGTAGTTCGCCGTCGATGCAGTGCGAGACGGGCATACCGGGAACGCAGCAGCCATGCAGGCGTACCGAATACTTCGATGCCTTTTCCGTAAGCCACTCAAATTCCTCCTGCCATGTTTCGGGAGAAACGGGCATATCGGAGATTCCGTGTTTTCGCAGGCGCGAGACCACTTTCCTGTAAGCATCCATCCAGCTTATCGAAAAATCGGATATGCCATGCTTCTGCGCTTCGGCGGCTATGGGCTCGAACCTGTCCAGATTGCAGAACGCGCTGCCGTCGGGCAGGCTCAGATGCACGATGGGATCGAACCTGATGCGGACCCGCCGGGGATCGCCCGCGAACTGCGCCAGCGGGCCGACAAGTGAGAGCATCGCGCGCCATGGGGGCACGTTGGGCTCAAACGCAGTGCCTCCCATGCCGGTGATCGTGAAGTGAACATAGAGGGGATAGCGGCGGCACGCCTCGCGCAGAGGCTTATATTCAAGAAGATTCGACGGATTCTTTGTCCACAGAACGAGTGTGTGGGTCTGCTCGGGCGGACATTTTTCATCGAGCAGGCCGATCAATTCGTCCGGGAAACATGCGACCATGTCGATGCGCCTGCTTGCAGAGATTACCTTTTTCATTGTCACGAGTGAAGGCGTTTCTCAAGGGTTTCCATCGCTTGTTCGGGAGTATCGACGAAATGCAGCAGTTTGAGATCCTTGTTTCGAATTTCTGTGTTCTGCTGAAGGTGATCGATTGCGCGAACCCAGTCTTTTCCGACGAAGATGAACGGTTTTATGTCGAGCTGACGGGTCTGCATCAGGTTCCACACCGTGGAAAACTCCGCCAGAGTGCCCACGCCGCCCCTGAGGACAACGAATGCCTCGGCCAGTTCAACAAAGGTGGCGAGGCGCTCAAACAATGTGGCGCTCTTTATCTCGCGCGTCATGAATGGGTTCGCTTCTTTTGAGTCGAACGCGTCCAGCGTCAGCCCGATCGAGGTTCCCTCCATTTCGGCGGCCCCGCGGGAGAGCGCCTCCATGACACCTCCATAGCCGCCATGGCACACGACCAGCCCGCTGCGTGCCAGCAATCGCCCGAGCAAACGAGCCTGCCCGTATGCTTCGTCGCCGTCTACGACCTGAGAGCTTCCGAAGACGGCTATAACTGTCTTTGAATTCCACATATCAGCGATCCGTGCATATTTTTTTGGCTTGATGGGTTTCGATGGCCACGTCGATGAGGTGGTCGAGCAACTGGCTGTAGCTGATGCCCATCGCATTCGCGGCCTTCGGGAAGAGGGAGACATCGGTAAGACCGGGAATCGTATTTGTCTCGAGCACGGAGAATGATGTGCCGTTCAGGATCATGTCGGTCCTCGACATTCCCCCACAGCCCAGCACCTCATGCACCCTGACGCCCAAGCGCTGGGCCTCTTTGGTAAGATCCGCATCGAGAGGCGCCGGTGTTATCTCGTCCGAGGCGCCCGGCGTGTATTTGGCCTCATAGTCGAAGTAGTGCGACGTTTTGGGAACGATTTCCACGAGCGGCAGCGCCGTCGGTTTTTTCCCCGGGCCGTTCCCGAGGATGGGGCTCGTAAATTCACGACCCCTGATGAATTCTTCCACCAGGACGCTGTTGTCGTAACGAAATGCCTTTTCAATGGCGGCCCCGAGCGAATCGCGATCTGCCGGGATATCGATTGCGACGCTGGATCCGAGCCGCGGCGGTTTCGTCACACACGGGAGCCCGACCTTTTCTTCAGCCTGATTCAGCAGGGAATCACGATCCTGCCGCCACTCCTGTTCCTGGATGACCGTGTATCGAGGCGTCGGAATGCCGTGATATAGGAAAATCTCCTTGCATCGAACCTTGTTCATGGATATCGCGCTCGACTCCACATCGGAGCCGGTATACGGCAGATCCAGCACTTCCAGCAGTCCCTGGATTGTGCCGTCCTCGCCATATGGCCCATGCATCGCAATAAAGACCACGTCCACCTGTTCGGACATCGTCCGGGTCAGTGCGCCCCCGGTTTCGAGGGGGACAATCTCCTTGCCCGCCGGGTCATGCGTCAGGCACCCGGGTAACAGCTCGGCAACCCGGGCGCCCTCGGTGAGATACCCTTTCGGTGTCAGCCAGAGTCCATCACGTGTTATCGTAACCGGTTTCACGTTGTATCTGGAAAGATCGAGGTTCTTGATGACCAGGGAGCCGGAGCCCACCGATATCTCATGCTCCGCCGTCCGACCACCCATCAGCACCGCGACGTTTATCTTGCGCCTTGCCATGTTTTTTTTCCTTCCGACTCGTTCCTCACTCCGGCCACTCGCCCGTAAAGACCTCCGTGGCGGGGCCGGTCATCGTGATACTGCCGCCCTCCGGCCATGAGATCCTGAGCCGGCCGAGTTTCACGTGCACGTTCACGTCCCTGTCGGTGAACCCGTTGACGATTGAGGCCACAGCGGACGCCGAAGAGCCGCTTCCAGAGGCGAGCGTCTCGCCGCATCCGCGCTCCCAGATCCTCATGCGAATGTTGTTTCTGTCGATCACCTGTACAAATTCGGCGTTGGTGCGCTTCGGAAACGCCGGATGACATTCTATCTTCGGGCCGATCTCCTCCAGCGGCACGGCGTCGACGTCATCGACAAAGGTGACGGCATGAGGGTTGGTGGTGGACAGTGCGGTTATCCTGTACTGCGTTCCATCGACATCCAGCGGCTCGTTCACAACCTCGGTGTTCTCGCCGACCATCGGGATGTCTTCTCGAAGGAATTTGGGTTCGCCCATGTCGACGCTTACTTCCACCACGCGGCCGTCCTCGACTGTCAGCACCTGGCGGTTCAGTCCCCCGAGCGTCTCGACCATAAAATCGGTCTTTTGAGTCATCCCGTGCTCATATACGTACTTCGACAGGCACCGGATGGCGTTGCCGCACATTTCCGCGAGGCTGCCGTCAGAATTGATGTAGTGCATTCTGAAGTCGGCCTTCCCGGATGGCATGATGATCGTGAGCCCGTCGGCGCCCACCCCTGTGCGGCGGTCGCATATCTCGACTGCCAGCCGCTGCGGGTCGGGGACTTTCACAGAAAAGCCGTCAACAAAGACAAAGTCGTTGCCGAGTCCATGCATTTTGGTGAATTTCATCGATCTTTCCTTTTGTGATGTTCAGGTTTCTTCAAACCGCTGTTATCTCGAATATCTCACGCAAGTCGTGTATCTCGTAATCAGGCCGCGGGATACCGGGGATCAGATCCACCCGCCCGCGATTGATCCACACCATTTCCACGCCGGCGTTCTTCGCGCCGATGATGTCGGTATGCTGGCCGTCACCCACAAGAATCATCTCACCCTTGCTGCATCCGGCCATCTTCGCGGCCGCATGAAAGATCTCCGGCGAAGGCTTCTCATGACCGACATCGCGCGCATAAACAGAGTGAGCAAAGAAGTCCTCTATCGGAAGCTGCTGAAGCACGGTCGATCCGTTTGTCAGGAGACCAAGCCTGTATGCTTTCGCCAGCTTCGGCACGACTTCGAGCGCGTCGTCAAAGACCTCCAACGTGGTATTCCTGAAAAGCGCGTAAAGCTCTCCCATGCGCCCGGCAAGCTCACGGTCGAATATCTCCACCGACTCCAGCACGGCCCGCATGCATTCTCTGTACCAGTCTTTCACGGGTATCCCGATGTCTCCGAACTGGATATACGTAGCATCACGGGCGCGCTTGAACACTTCATCCGTCAACAGGTCAGCCGCATCGGGATAGCTCTCCAACGCGTGTTCGCGCGCCTTTCCGTATGCGTAACGCGCGTCAGATTCGTAATCGACAAGCGTGCCGTCAAGGTCGAAGTATATTACCTTGTGCCGTCGTTTTAATGTCATAGCCGGTTCTTTCCGCGTGCAACGATGATGAGCTTGCGGGCATCCTGCGAAAATGGACGACGGTCGTACCACCCGAATGTCTCCGTCGCTTCATACCCGTGCCGGGCCAGCAGGCCCAGTAATTCGTCGGGTGTAAAAAGCAGCAGATCTTCACGGCGCTCTGTTCGAAAATCTCCATCATCGAAATATTTGTATGTGATCGACACCGCGCGGTCTTCATTGCTCCCGCGCGGTTCGATGCGATGCGTTCGCTTCAGGACCCGCTTGCCCGACGCGTCGTCGAGCGTAAGATCCGGGATATCTCCGCCGGGATAGCTCATCAGCGCGCTTCTCGCCTCTACGTCGGTTGCGGCCACATCAATGATGATCCTCCCATCCGGCAGGAGGTGCGAGCCCACGCAGTCCAACGCTTCGCCAATGGATCGCTCCGAACCCAGGAGCAGAAGCGTGTTCGATGACCAGATTGCGGCGCGAAATTTCTTCTTCAAGGCGAACCGTTTCATATCGGCCCGGAACAGATTTATCCTGCGCCTTGTCTTCGGCGGCTCCAGTTTCATCCGCTCACCAAGACGCATGAGCATGTCTGCCGATATATCGAGCGCTGTAACCTCCAGCCCCGCGTGCGCCAGAGGAACGGTCAGCCTGCCGGTACCGCAGCCGAGTTCGAGAACCGGGCCTCCGATCCGCTTTGCGGCTTCAACAAAGAAACCAATATCCTCCGTGTTTCGGCTTTGTTCGAGATCATAGCAAGCGGCGGGACCGAGCAAATGCGTTGTCTTCATTCTGTCCTACCGCCGCTTTTCCGTTGTGTTCCGCCGCTTCGGTCTCGGTTTCGGTTCCGTTTTTCGGAGCGGTCCGATTTCCGCGGCGCGGTCTCCCATATCGAGCGTAGCGAGCGACTGGCCGACAGCGCGCGCAAGACCGGCGTCGCTCACGCTGTAATAGACGTGCCTTCCCGAGCGTCGCTCCGAAAGCAGCTTCGCCAGCCTCAGTTTTTCGAGATGGTGACATGTGGTCGCCGGTGTCAGATTCAGGCCTCTGGCGAGTTCCCGCCCGCACATGTCGCCGTCGCGAAGCAGTTGAAGAATCTTGAGCCGGGCGGGCTCGGCAAGCACGCCGAACAGGCGAGCGGCCTGCATCAGACCGGCATCTTCCGCGGCATTCGACACGTTTCTCTCCCTTGCAGCCGAAAAATAATAGTTAGACGACCATCGAATTATAGCATTGCCGCCATTTATACGTCAAGACACCGACTGGTCACTCGAGTCGCTGGTTTTCGCCAGGTACATCATCGCGGCAAAACCAAGGACCACGATGCCGGCGAGCACGACAAAGATATATTTCATGCCGAAGCGGTCGGCGATCATGCCTGAAAACCAGGCGGCCAGAGAGCCGACACCGAAAGCCGAGGCGAAGTACAGTCCGAACCCCAGGCCCCTGCCGCGCGGGTCGGTGTATTTCGCAATCAGGTTGTTCCCGACAGGCTGCCCGCTGAAATGGAAAAAGGCGAATGCCATCGTTGCGATGAGGAGCATGTAGTTTGACAAAACACTCATTAATAGCAAGAACGGAACGGTTATTATCAACAAAAAGGCAAAGAGCTTTTCCAGGTTTCCCCGACTCGTGAGTTGGCCGCCGACGAACTGGCCGGCGACGCCCACCAGCAAAGTAAGCGTGGCGAATCTTCCGCCCTTTACAAGAGCTTCGCCGGTAAAGATTGAGCCCGACAGATTCTCCGCGAAATACGCAGGCAGGTAGGTCATCACCCCCCGATAAGAGAATCCTACCATCACCGCTGCAAACAGATAGATAATGAATGGCCCGGCGGAACCTTTAACGATACGTTCGGGCCAGAAGCCTCTGGACGAGTTCTCGGGCATAGGCTGGCGAATCTTCAATGTTCCCACGCCCGCTGCCACAAGAAGGCCCAGCACCCCAAATGCCGCAAACGCGAACCGCCAGCCGTACTGCGGGAATATGACCGCGAGCGATGTCGCCAGAAGCGGCGCGACCGCGACACCCAGTCCACCGCCCATGCCGTGGTATCCAAGCCCCTTTCCGACCTGCTTCACCTCCATCGTCACGAGTGTCGTCCCCGCCGGATGGTACAGGCTGATAAATGCGCCCATTGCGGCAAGGCCGATCGCGAGGGCGACGAGCGAATGCGCCATCGAGATGAACATGCATGAAAATGCGGCCCCTATGAGATAGAGCATGACGATCCGTTTTGGGCCCATCCGGTCGGCGATATAGCCCGCAGGCAGCGCCCCCAATCCGAATGCCATCGCAAGAAACATCTGCATCAGCCCGGCGGTCGTCAATTCGATATGGAAGTAGGCCACCATTGTTATAAGAAGCGCCGGAAATATCTGCTCATAAAAATGGACCATCGTGTGGGCGCTTCCCAACAACAGGATCGTCCAGCGTTCATGTCTGCTCATGGCATTCCTTTGATGACCGCTTCAGTCGCATCGCCCACATAATAAGCAAGCGGCCCATTATCGTTTGACCGATAATGGGCCGCGAAGAATCTCGCATGGCCGGTGCGCGCGTCAGCGACGCGGGGCCCGCGCCGTACGCCTTCGGTCAGATCCGGTTACAGGCTTCAAAAACGGCATTATCGTGTCTTCTCTCTTCGAGGCGGTGTCTCCGGCCTCGTGCTGTGAAGCTCGTGCTGTTTGCCGATATAGATCTTGTTCCAGTCTATTTCGTCGGGAGCCGTACTTGTTATTTCCGAACGCCTGATGGAAACAACCCTGTCCGGCGCGATCTCCACTCCCCTGTCGGGGACCACAAGGTCGTCCTGTTCCCTGAACAGCTTTTTGGGATTGTCGCGTTTCTCTTTCTTATCCATCATAAACCACCTCCGAACATACCCCAACCTTTCGCACTTAAGTATAAACCCGACGAAATTCTATGTCAACATGAACGCCATGAATACCAACCATCGGCTCCGGGTTCAATGACCGCTGGAGGTTTTCCCTGAAGCCCTTGGGTGTTTTTTGCCCCTTGATGGATCAGGTTTTGGTTAATGGCTTATGGCCTCTCGTTCCTGGTCCTTGTCTTCGATTTTCGACCTGCAACACTCATACTTGAAACCCTTTTCTTAAAAATGACTTGAC
>CAYZZY010000098.1:0-10192 GCA_964482745.1 uncultured bacterium | reverse complement strand
TAAGACGATCGAATAGCTCGGGGTATTTTTGATGCTGATTTGATATCTGCCACAGTGTAATGGAATTTAATTGGGGACACGATGAAGCATCATGTCCCCAATTAAATGCGCCATTTTTTCATTCACCCGCCAGACCGAATAGAAATTACCTCCTACCAGGAAGTTTATTCAGCAGATTCCTCCTTACGTATCCATCCTGAAGCTTCCGGAATGCTTTTAACTCATTGAAAACATATGGCTTATGATCACCGTCAATAATTGGCATCCATCTTGCCAAATAGGACCCAAAAGAATCACCTCAAGTGTCACTCTATGGAGATAGTGCCGTGTTGGTTCAGTACTGCAAATGCGTGGGAGTGGACAACTTTCTGAAGCTGAAGAAAATCGTCATCTCAAACGGATCTTTTCGGAAAACGATTTTTTATTGCTGCGAGGAATGCTACGAAAAGTATTTCGCCGAAACATCTGCTGTCTGATGAGGAAGCGCACGCACTGACCGGGGCGACTTAGCTTAGGGCTACATCCTTCGCTTAATTGCCCCGGTCACAAAAACTGTATACTATGTTGTGGCGCAACTTATTACTAATGTTATGACATTTGGCGGCGCCAATCCCCTTGAAACACCATCAAATGCGCCACCGAATGCTTGAGGTTTCGGTTTTCTAGCATCCCATCAATCGGCCGATCACTTCCAGCATGATTTCTGAAGTGCCGCCGCCGATCGTGGCGAGGCGCGTGTCGCGCCACGCTCGCGAAACGGGATACTCGTTCATATATCCATAACCGCCGTGTATCTGGAGACAGCGGTCGGTCACCTGGAAAGCGGTCTCGCAGCAGAACAGTTTCGCCATCGAGACCTCTTTCACGCATTCGATCCCCTTGTCCACCAGGTATGCGGCATGATAGGCGAGTTGCCTGGCCGCTTCGAGTTCGGTCGCCATCTGCGCAAACTTGTGGCGGGTGACCTGGAACTTTGCGATCGGCTTGCCGAACTGAATCCTCTGCTGTGCATATTCCAGGGTCATATCCAGCACATGCTGTGCGCCGGCGACCGAGCCGACCGCGGCGATCAATCGCTCACCCTGAAAGTTGATCATGGCGGTATAGAAACCCTGGCCTTCTTCGCCAAGCAGGTTGGAGGCGGGCAGTCTGTAGTCTTCGAATACCAGTTCCGCCGTGTCCGAGACGCGATTCCCGAGTTTTTCCAGTTTCCGGCCTACCGAGAATCCCGGAAGATTGGTCGGCGCGACAAACATGCTGATTCCCGCGTGGCCGGCGTCCTTATCGGTCTTGGCGGCGAGCGTGATAAAATCCGCGCGCGTGCCGTTCGTGATAAACATTTTCGTCCCGTTGATCACAAACTCGTCTCCGTCGCGCACCGCGGTCGTCTGCATTCCTGCAACGTCCGAGCCTGCGCCCGGCTCGGTGATGCCGAGGGCCGCTATCATCTCACCGCGAATCGCGGGCGCCAGGTATGTGCGCTTCATTTCGTCTGACCCGATCAGGTGAATGGGGCCTGTCCCCATATCGCTCTGAACGAGAACCGACATCACAAGTCCTGCCAGCCCGCACTTGGCGATTTCCTCGGCAAAGACGACCGAATAGAAATAGCCGAGATCCGATCCGCCGTATTCCTCCGGGTAACGAATCCCGAGAAGACCAAGCTCTCCCATTTTTGTGAAAACATCACGCGGAAATTCTTCCGCCTTATCCCATTCCTCGGCGTGCGGCGCAAGCTCCTTCTGCACGAAATCACGCACGGTCCTGCGGAACATTTCATGTTCTTCGGTGAAACACGGGTACTTCTCGCTCATCGGAATCCTTCTCCTCTCTCTTTCTTTCTGACAAACCGAATATCAGCATGGCCGGTCAGTCGGCCGTCGCCTTATTTCCCTTTTTTCTCCTTCGCCACGAGCGTTTTCATGATTCCGACCACCACATCCTCGTCATGCTGGTTCTTGATCGTCTGGCGATAGGTGATCACTCCGCTGTGCTGGTTTCGCTCTTCCTTTTCGATTACCTCGCCCACGACATGAATCGTGTCGCCTATGCGGGTGCGATGGATGAAACGGACCCTGTCCATTCCATAAAACGCTATCGTATATTCGGGCTGGAGGGGAACAAGGCCGGAGGCGACGGAAAGCACAAGGAGTCCGTGCGCGATGCGTTCGCCGAACATCGATTTATTCGCATACTCGATATCCGTGTGAAGTGAGAACCAGTCGGCCGAGAACATTGAGAACTGCACCAAATCCGCCTCGGTGATAGTGCGGCCGCGACTGACGATTTTGTCACCCACCTTTATATCGTCGAAATAGTTGTTGAACATTTCTGCCTCCAGGAGACCGATACCTGCCGGTCGGAAAACAATTTGTGCACGGGGGCTTCCTGCCAACGTGGAGAGAGCCCCCCTCTCACTTACTATCGAATTTCCTCGCATTATATATCAACAAGAATCGACATGTCTATTGCGCATGTGCCATAGCAAACATGCAAATTTCGCATTCCCCTTGAATCAGAAATCGTTCCCGCTGTAGAATATCCCAAACCGGAGGAGGGAAAAATGGCGAAACGACATATCGGTTTGATAGGCGCGGGTTTTATCGGGGTCGCCCACGCGAACGCAATAGAGACAATTATAAGCGAGGGACTTGCTGCGGCGGAATTTGCCGCCGTCTGCGACACGGACGCCGAGCGCGCGCGGGGCATAGCAGAATCGTTCGGGGCCCGGGAGCATTGTACCGACCCGATCGCACTCATCGATTCCGGAAAGATCGACACGGCCTTCATCTGCACGCCCACGAAATTTCATCCCCCGCTTGTTGAGGCCGCCGCGAAACGGGGCTTGAACATTTTCTGCGAGAAACCGCTCGCGCGAACGCTCGCGGAGGCGACGCCGATGCATTCCGCAGTCTCGGAAGCGGGAGTAAACAACCAGGTCGGCCTGGTTCTCCGCTTTTCGCCCGTGTATTCCGTAATCAGGCGCCTCATCTCCGATCCCGAACTCGGGCGCCCGATGTCGGTCATCTTCAGGGATGATCAGTACTTCCCCATACGCGGCATATACGGAAGTTCATGGCGTGGCGACGTCGAGATTGCCGGCGGCGGTGCGCTTATCGAGCACAGCATCCATGACGCCGATGTCATGCGATGGCTTTTCGGCGAATTGGAAAGCGTGCGGAGCACGGTGAAAAACTTCGCGGGCCATAAAGGGGTGGAGGATCTTGTGGCGGCCCAGATCGAATTCCAAAGCGGATGCGTCGGCCAGTTACTCTCCGCATGGCACAATATCATGGGACGCGAGTCGAACCGCTATATGGAGATTTTTTTCGAGAACGGTTACATCGCAAGCGCCGACGACTTTATCGGGCCGATACATTTCCAGCCGGGAAAAGAAGAGATGCGAGTCATTCCCGGTGACGAGGTGCTGCACCGATACCTTGAGTCGGTCGGTCTGCAAGAGCCAAAATACAACTCGCTGCACTCGGCACAGGGACTTGAGGACTATCATTTCCTGCATGCGCTCGAGACCGGGGCCGAACCGCATCCGGACTTCAGCGTCGCCATCAAAGCGCATGAAATCGTGGAGGCAATCTACTCCGCCGCCCGCAACGATTCCGTGATAACAATGCCGCTTTAATTTCACACGGGGACAGATATAGACGGCCTGTTGCCCCAATGATCCCTTTAGACGGTTCCCTTTCGCAAGACTCTTCCTGGGCGCGCATCGGTCTGTTTGCCGTCCCGGACTACAATCTCGCCATTGACGATGACGTAAGGGATGCCATCGGGGAACTGGTGCGGGTCCTGGTAGGTAGCCTTGTCGATGATTTTCTCGGGATCGAAAATCGCGATGTCCGCCAGCATGCCTTCTGCGATGAGGCCGCGATCCTTGAGTCCAAGCTTCCGGGCCGGGAGCGACGTCATCTTGCTTACCGCCTCTTCGAAAGACAACACCTCTTCCTCGCGCACATATTTGCCGAGCACGCGCGGGAACGTGCCGTAAACACGCGGATGCGGCTTGCCGGTCTCGAGTTCGACGCCGTCGCTGCCGATGAACGTCGTGGGATGCCGCATGACGGTCTTCACGTCCTCTTCGGACATACTGAACGCGACAACCATGACCGCGCCCTCCTCGCGATCGATCAGATCATAGACCGCCTCTTCTGCTTCCTTCCCGGACTCATCGATTATTTCCTGCAGCGTTTTGCCTTCGAGGGAATGATCGTATCTTGTTGAAGCAATCACGATATCCGCAGGATCGCCGAGCCCTTCCTCGGCAATAATGGCCCCCAGTATTGTGCTGCAAGCAGTGTACGGATATTGATCGGCCGTGATGTCGAGACCGCGCTTGCGGGCTTCTTCGATGAGCCTGATGGATTCAGCCACTTTTCCCCAGTTACGTTTCCCGGCAGCCTTATGGTGAGCTATCTGCACCGGCACTCCGGCTCTCTCACCAATCTCGATCGCCTCGGCCATCGCTTCGGCCAGATTGTCGGTTTCGTCCCGTATATGCGAGGCATAAATCCCGCCGAACTCGCCAGCCGCTTTTGCAAGTTCCACAAGCTCATCCGTCTTCGCAAAAGAGCCGGGTGGATACATGAGTCCGGTGGAAATTCCGAGCGCGCCGTCCTTCATGCCCTGTCGCACGAGTTCCTTCATCTGTTCCAGCTCATCGGGAGTCGGCTCGCGGGCTTCCATACTCATGACATACATGCGGATGATCCCGTGCGGGACATAATATGCCGTGTTGATGGCAATCCCCTGTTTTTCAAGCGTATCGAAGTATTCCCCGACTGTGCTCAGCCCGCCTGTCTCTATCGGACCAAACATGAATTGAAGTAACGTATCAAAATACTGCTTCACCTCGTCATTCGCGGGTACAGGCCCGGTTCCGCAGTTGCCGATTATTTCGGTGGTCACCCCCTGCATTATCTTGTGGGAAGCGGCGCCGTTCTGCAGGAGCGCGAAATCTGCATGGGCATGGATATCTATGAATCCGGGCGCGACGACAAGCCCCCTGGCATCGATCACTTCCGAAACCGAAAGCGTTTCCCCCTCGATCTTCCCTATCCGTACTATCCTGTCGTCCTTCACCAATAGATCCGCCGGGTAACCGGGCTTGCCCGAGCCATCCATGACTCGACCGTTGATTATCGCTATCTGTCCCATGCTTCCTCCAAGGTTATCATGAGTCGATCTATCGATTCCCGTCGCGGAGTGCGACGCCTCACATCCAAAATCGTCGTCATTTTATCGGAAACGCGGGTGCGGTGCAAGCGAGCCGCCGATTGCCCGAGCACGTCACGAGATGATAAACTGGTATTCGTATCCGGTCCTTTTCATCCCCCGGCATAAACTACATGGCGGACGTTGACCTTGACAACAAAATTCCTGAGCCTGACCGAACTTATCAATTATCATCTCCGGGCACACAATGGCGTTGAGTTAAGGGATATCTACAAGCTGCTCCATCAATCGGTTTTCGGTCCGGAGCATCTGGGTGAAGGGGTATCGAAGGAATCGATTGCAGAAGAAATGGATGAGGCGGATGTCGGGTTTGAAGGGCCATTGCTGGAACCGATATCAGTCGATGGGGACGCGTGTCGCATCAATCTGAGGGCTGCAAAAAGACTGGGGATTGCGCCGGTGGTTATAGAGAAGGCAATTCGGGAATCCGCGCCGAAATTCAACGGGCAGACTGGCAAGCTTTCTCAGTTGTGGAGTGAAGTGGGAAGTACGTTGGATGAGCTGTCGACGGAATTCAACGGTGAGGACTTTGAGCAATTGACAGGAGTACTCCGTGAAAAGGGCTTTCCTCCCTTTCACCATTCAAGCTCATATCGAGAATCCAACCGTCCGGCCTACCGCGTGCTCATGCTCCACGTATTGGAAGGTCTTACGCCACTGCCGGCTTCTTCAGACGAATATCTATCGCCTTGACGATTGTCGAACGATTACGGTGAGTTCGCTCGTAGTCTTTCAGACCTGCAAGTTCCCTGGCTGTCAGGTTGCCGAGTTCCTCCACGACGGCCCCAACAGGAAGGCTGTCGTAATCGGGGATGATGCGGATCTCGTCAAGTTCCTTGTCAATCTGCCTGAGAATCCTGATACGGTTAAAGCTGTGGTATTCGTAGTTCCTCACTACCGCCAACTTCTTCATCGGCACGCTCTTTATCTGAGCGATTATTTCGGCGGCCGGCAAATCATCGTACCCGGGGATGATGCTGTTTATTTCGCCGGCGGAAGGAACCCTTACTTCCATGTCCAGAGCCGCCAGAAGGGCCCTGGTCAGGCTGTCCTCGGTATCGTTCAGGCGCTCCCCGCGCTGAACAAAGTCATCCAGCGAGTCCCTGACCGTTTTCCGGAGATCCGAAAGCTTTTCCCTGGAGAACTCAATCGCGCCGATTGCTGCGAAACAGGCTTTCCGAAGGAACTTCGTCTTCGCCATCTTTCTTCTCCTCTCCCGCACAAGTTTCATTTCAAGAGGTGTCCGAACCGATTCCGATCAAAAGAGATACTGCTATTTCCCCTCCTGCTATCAATATTAACGCATCGCGTCAATAAAGTCAAGACCTCTTTCTCACTCGTTCTCACGCGCGGCGCAGCAGAAATCGAAGGCTTATGCTCACAACAAAGATGTGGAGAATCCGGAAAAAGGCGGAACCAGTGAACCAGGCAGGAATCAGCGTCGGATTTTACGAACGAGATCGTCACTATTCTGTCATGCTATAATAAATTGGATATTCAGGGCCGGAGCATGGGCGAATCGGATTACGACAGAATTTTAAAAGACCAATGGTGAGCAGTTCAGACTCCATGTGACAGAGCTTAGGCGGTCATTTACCGGCATAACAAAGTGAGGTTCTGAATGACGGGGAAAATCAGGATTACGCTTTTGGCGACTACTATGGTAAGCATCGCAATCGGTGTAGGCGCCATCACAAGCCTTGTGCTGTACGAAACGTCCATCGCGCAACAGCGCGAACGGCTTGTGGAAACAGCAAAGAGTCAGGCGCGTCTCATTGAGGCAATAGCGCGCTATAATGCGCGTAATATTTTGCAGGCCCATGAGTCATATGATCAAGAGGTTCTCTTCCGGTCCACACTCAGTCAAATCAGGGATGCGCATGATAACTTTGACAGTTTTGGAGAGACAGGCGAGTTATATCTGGGAAAGCTCGAGGAGGAGCATATTGTTATTCTCATGAGCCACCGCGGTGATGATCTGGAGTATCCAAAACCGATACCGTTTTTGTCAAAATACGGAGAACCCATGCGCCAGGCATTATCCGGAAATTCCGGAACAATGGTTGGCTTTGACTATCGAGGCAGGAAGGTGCTTGCAGCCCACGAACCCGTTAAAGAGTTCAATCTGGGGGTTGTGGCCAAGATCGACCTGGCAGAAATACAGGCGCCGTTCCTACGTGCGGGATTGCTTGCAGGCGGGAGCGGCCTTGCTCTTATCGTTGTGGGAATGCTGTTCTTCGTCCGTATCAGCATTCCGATCGCTCGACAGATCGAGGAAAGCGAACGGAAATACAGAGGAATATTCGAATCATCCACAGATATGCTGTTCATTTATGATCTTCACGGAATAATCAAGGATGCAAATCCGGCCTCATCATCGGCCTATGGCTATTTGCACAAGGAACTTATCGGGATGCAGGTTCGAGAATTGGTTTCTCCAGGATATTTTCGAGAGAACCTTTTTGAATTTTGTCCAAGTAGCGCTGAGGAGACGGATGGCGGGCAGTTTGAATCGGTGCACAGAAGGAGTGACGGCTCATCATTTCCGGTTGATGTTCGCCTTTCCCGCCTCTTCTATAAGGATGGGCACGCATTGCTTGCCGTAATCCGTGACATCACGGAACGCAAGCTTGCTGAGGAACGCATCCGAATGCTTCCGATGGAAATAATAGCGGCACAGGAAAAAGAGAGGAAGTTTGTGGCGCATGATATTCACGACAGCCTTGGTTCCAGTCTCTCCGCCATCAAGTATTCTCTTGAAAAGAGCCTCGATGATCTGAAAAAAGGTCTGGCCCTACAGACGGATTCCCTTGAGAAAGTCGTCTCGACGGTTCAGACTGCGATTGAGGAATCAAGAAGGATTTCGACTAATTTGCGGCCATCAATTTTGGACGATCTCGGGATC
This sequence comes from uncultured bacterium, assembly GCA_964482745.1. GTDB lineage: Bacteria > Abyssobacteria > SURF-5 > SURF-5 > SURF-5 > CAYZZY01. The sequence goes on along the minus strand of CAYZZY010000098.1, from coordinate 2,037 downwards.
CTTCCGACAATAAGTTGGTTCTGCAGACAATTCAAAGAGGTCTATTCCAGCATCGCGATAGTGCGGGAAACCGATATTCAGGAGGCTGATGTGCCGGAAGTCGTGAAGCTGGTGGTCTTTCGAATATTGCAGGAGGCCTTTGCCAACACTGCAAAGCACAGTTTCGCAGACACGATATGGGTGTCGCTCCGGAAAATTGACGATATCATCGAACTCTCTATAGAAGACAATGGCCGGGGATTTGACCCGGAGAGACCGATTCAACACGGCACGATTCCTTCGGGGATAGGCCTTATCAACATGAGGGAACGTGTCGAGCTTTCAGGGGGAACATTCCAGATTCAATCAGCAACAGGAAGAGGAACCACAATAAGGATAATGTGGCCGAGCACCTGAACCACTATTGAGCGACAAGTCCCTTTTCTATGGCATAGGCAGTCAAGGCCGAAACGCTATGGAGGTCAAGTTTCTGCATCAGGTTTGAACGGTGTTTTTCTGAGGTTTTCGGGCTGATGCACAGGAGTTCAGCGATCTGTTTGTTCTTATAGCCCTCGCCAATCAGCTTCAGTATCTCCCTCTCTCTCTGGGTTAAGCTATCCCATGAAGAAACGGTTTTCAAGGTCTTTTTTCCTTCCAGATACCCTTCGAGAACCTTTCCTGCGACTGCCGGACTGATATAGGCCTTGCCGTCCAAAACGCTCCTGATCGCTGTCAGAAGTTCGTCATAGGTGGCGTCTTTCAGGCAATACCCGTTCGCGCCCGACTCGAATGCCGCAAGCACATATTCTTCCGTTTTGTGCACAGTCAACACAAGGATTCTGGTGTCGGGAGATTGCCTTCGAATCTGCCTCACCGCATCGATACCGCCCATGCGCGGCATTGCCAGATCGAGCAAAACAATGTCGGGATCAGAGTTGTGAACACACTTGACAGCCTCGAGACCGTCCCGGGCTTCTGCCACGATTTCAAACTCGCCGGTTGACGTCAATAGTGAGCGCAAACCTTCACGCAGTATCGTATGGTCCTCGGCAAGAACAACTCTGGTTTTTCCTTTCATCACAGGATCCCCTGACGCAACAACCGTCGGGACATGGCGCCTTTTGCCCCTTCCGCGTAGTTGTTCACCGTTATTCACGGAAGCTTCTCTTAGGGTTGTTGCCAGCCGAAAATACAGGAAAACGTAGTGCCAAAATACAGTCAATATCTAATATACCATTTTCTGCAAATATGGTAAAGTCACTTTCAGGAAGTAACGAAGTGCATGTTCTCATCTTTATATGCAAGGGAAACAGGACATATGTTTACCATACTGCTTGTGGAGGACGATCATGGGTTCCGCGAGGCCATCAGGAACATGGTATGTGAGGAATTCAGTTCGTTGACCATCTCGGAAGCGGGCAACGGGGACGAGGCTCTTGGGCTGATCCGCAGTAAACGTCCGAATCTTGTCCTGATGGACATCAAGCTTCCAGGCAGAAACGGTCTTGATATTTTAAAGGAAATTGCCGCCTCAGACCCTGACATTCCGGTCATAATTCTCACGAGTTATGACTTTCCCGAATACAGGGAGGTGGCCCTCCAATACGGCGCCGAGCAATTCCTTGTAAAAGGAACAACCAGGAGGGATGATATCCTTGCCCTGGTTGCTGCCAGAATGGCTGCAAAAGAGGAGAATTCAGACGAATCCAGGAACGAATCCGGACATTGTTTCAACTGGTTTAGCAAGGCAAGCGAGAGGTGATGCAACACATGATAGCCCTTATCACGGTAGTATGTGGCGCCGCGAGTATCTACCTTTTTATAACACTGCTCTGCAGCCTTTGCGACCTTTATGAGTCGCGAAAACAAAAAAGGCTGGCGGATTCTGAAAGAAAGCGCATAAAAAAACTTCGGAATATGCCGGCAACGCCGGACATTCGGCAACCGGTCAGAGCGGCACGGCGCGGACAAAAAGGCAATGGCCGAGTCCAACCGCCGAGAAGGAAAACGAAGCCTTCGCCGCAGACACCATCCGGCGCGCTGCAAAGACGGACTGCT
>CAYZZY010000097.1:0-10261 GCA_964482745.1 uncultured bacterium | reverse complement strand
TCCCATCTTTCGAGAGAGGCTTTCTCCGCGAGAATTGCTTCCTTCCGGGACCGTACCAGCCCATTGAAGTATGCCTCGATTATGTCATATTCAGGTTCCCATTGTCACGCGGCTTCGATTAAACTTTTTGTGAAACCGCTCCTCTCTGGGGAAATACCCTTTCCGCTTGACTCCTCTCCGTTTCCGAAATATCATTATCTGCATACTGAGGATTACAATCGTCCAAACGGCGGGCGGAATTATTCAAAGATTCTTTCCGGATTCCCATCAGAAGATAATACGGGAAACATGCATAAAAGACCGCCTTCATCTTTTCGCGAAAACGTCGGCGAGAATCAGACGCTGATTGCTCTGATGCAACAGACTTTTGCTCGCCTGGAGCACAAACAGGCCATCATCTTTCTCCGCGATGGTCGTGTTGAGACAGAACTTTCATTCGGGCGCCTGGGTCAGGATTCTGATTCTGTCGCGCAAACATTTGTCGAGATGGGCCTGAGAAAAGGAAACCGTGCGATCATCCTATTGCCCAAATGTGTTGATTGGGTTGTCTCGCACATCGCTCTCCAAAAGATCGGGGCCATCTGCGTTCCCTTGAATCCTGGCTTCAAGAAAGATGAGGTTGAATACTTCTTTCATGACACGCAGCCCCGGCTGGCAGTCGTTGGGTGTGATCAGGAAGAGATGGTCAAGCGGATCGATCCCAATGTTGCCCTGTTCCGTGTCGATGCCGGAGAGCCATACCAGAGCCCGCCGGATTCGGGAAAGACAGCGGTATTTCAACCGCCCGAAGAAGTCGGGCTCCAGGATCCCGCCTTGATTGTCTTTACTTCCGGCACCACAGGCCGGCCGAAGGGCGCGGTGCTGACGCAGGGAAATTTGAGCCACGACGCCCGGAATGTTGTCAACATCTGGGAAATCAGTCGACATGACACCTTCTGCCATGCTTTGCCGCTGTTCCACGTGCACGGGCTGTGCTTTGGACTCCACACATCGCTTCTGGCCGGGGCGACAACGACCATGTTGGACACATTCAATGCTGATATCGTGCTCGATAATCTGGCCGGGAAAGAAACCTCCATGTTCATGGCTGTTCCGACAATGTATTCCAAACTCATAGAAAGACATCCGACCGCCGAAATCGATTATTCTCATCTCAGGCTGCTTACCTCCGGATCAGCGCCGTTGCTCGAGAAAAATTTCAAGCGGATACAGGAGACCTTCGGAATCGAGCCGGTCGAACGCGAAGGCATGTCGGAGACCTTGATGAACTTCTCCAATCCCTTGCACGGTGCTCGCAAACCGGGTTCCATCGGGCTGCCGTTGCCACACCTTGAAGTAAGGATTGTCAATTCCGAAACATTCAAAGACGTTCAGCCGGGAGAGATCGGCGAGATATGGCTGAAGGGACCGGCCATAACGCCGGGATATTGGCAAAGGCCGGAAGAGACCTCACGGGCATTCAAAGACGGCTGGTTCAAGACGGAGGATCTGGGAAGAAAGGACGAGGACGGATACTACTATCTTACCGACCGCCTCAAGAACATCATCATCTCCGGAGGCGAGAACATCTCTCCGAGGGAAATCGAATTGGTCATCAACGCAAACGAAGACGTTCTAGAATCCGTCGTGGTCGGAATCCCGGATGAGACATGGGGCGAGATCGTCGCCGCGGCCGTCGTCGCCAGATTCGGCTCCTCTATCACGCCCGAAAACATCAAGTCCCTCTGCAAAGAACGACTTCTAAGCTGGAAATGTCCAAAGAAAGTCCTCATCGTAAACGAACTGCCCAAAAACCGAATGGGCAAAATACTGACTGACAAGGTCAAGGAACTCTTCGGGACCGAATCTTGATTTTTCAAATGAAAAGGGGTAGAGTTGTCCGAAAACTGGGAGCTTCAAGAAAACGGATATGGGATCGATGAAAGAGTCGGATTATATCTGCGGACGGCGGGCGGTGCTCGAGGCGTTGCGTGGATCGCCGGGACGCGTTAATAAGCTGTTCATCGCAGAGGGCAGCCACGGCAGAACGACGGATGAAATATGCAACCTCGCCCGACAAAACAAGGTCATCATAAAGACTCTGCCCAAGCGCGCGATTGACACTATGGCGGCCATCTCTTCCCACCAGGGAATCATCGCCTCAGTCGCTCCGGTGGAGTACGCTGAAGCTGACGCCCTTATTGAACCCTACCCGAACGGAAAGCCCGCCCTGCTGCTCGTGCTCGACGAGCTCACGGACACGCAGAACTTCGGCGCCATCCTGAGAACCGCCGACGCCGCAGGCGTCAACGGTGTTATCATTCCTCGCCACAGATCTGTCGGCCTGACCCCGGTAGTCGCAAAAATATCTGCGGGTGCGTCGGGATACGTACCTGTCACGAAGGTTGCCAACATCGCGAGAATCATCGAAGCGCTGGAAGAAAACGGTATTCAGACGGTCGGCGCCTCCGACGACGCCGAAAGAACCATCTATGATATTGATTTTACGGTCCCGACGGGGATTGTCATTGGTGGCGAAGAAAAGGGGATCAGGCCGCTCGTTCGCAAGAAGTGTGATGTGATGGGACGGATCCCGATGCGTGGCAGGATCGCTTCCCTCAACGCGAGCGTCGCCGCCGCGATCATCATGTACGAAGCGCTGCGTCAGCGCGAATCCGGCTCTAGTCGGACCGGGTCATGACAACGTACGCGCCATAATCGACAGCAATGCGGTAGTGCTCCCGAATATATTCGACAAGCGGATCTCCGGGATGGGCATTTTCGTCTATCTGCTCCCTTACCTTGCACGAAATCGCGGGATCCAGCACGATCACGCGCGTCTTATCGGCATCTATCTGGTTCACCGCAGCCTGCAGGCGTTCCAGGTTGGCGGGGGTCCCGCCGACATTAAAGACATGAAATCCCGCCCCCTCACCGCACGGGCTGGACGAAATATCGAGATATTTCGTGGCGTTCTTCCTGTCACTCAAATAGTAGATGAATGGAGAAAATGATGCCGTAAAGATCTTTTCATCTTCGCCGGTATTGAGTTCGATGTACGTGACTGTGCTCATAACCGGATCCCTGAAGTTCCATACATCGGTTTCATTTCCGCGGATCGGCATAAATCCAAGTGGAGAACGCATGGGCACAATCGCGATCCGGGAGGCATAGGCAAGATCCGCGAGCGCAATCCTCATGCATGACACAATCAAAACCAAAGCGAAGACGACCGCCGGAGCCTTCCGAACCAGATTCCTCTTTGTGGCCTTCCCGGATCCCCCGATCATCTGGAGAATGGCCGCAAGCGTAATATAGCAGGGAGCTGACGTGCTTAAGAGATGATGAAAATCGGGTTTTTGAAGTGACGCAATAAGGGCAGCCAGCGCCGACGCGGAACACAGGAGGGGAATCGAATTTTCGGCGCCCCCCCGGATACGCTGCATGAGCCAAAGGGCAACGACAACCGGGATCGAAATGGGGGCCGCATAGTTTATCAGGAACACCACGGTAGACACCGCCCACTCCGCCGTCCCGAGGAATGACGAGAGTCGCACAATCTGCGCGATCATATTCCTGGTCAGGGCTCCGTAAAAATGCGCATAGCCGCCTTCACCGCCTCCCTCAAGAAACATCCTCAAGGGAAAACCGATTGTGGCCGAGACCGCTTCGAACAACGTACCGGCCCAGACAAAATAGATCATGACGATGAGAAAAGGCGCGCCCGCCCCCACAACAAATAACAAGAGGGTTCGGAGCCGTGTGGAACTGACGGGTGATTCCCGTTTCTTCAAAAACGTGTCAACAATCAGGAACAAGAAAAGGAGGATGAGAAGGGGCCCGCCCTTCGGCTGTTGGAAAAGAAAGGTCAGTCCCGCCAGAAATCCGCCACACACCAAGGATTTCTCCCGAGCCGGCTCTTCAACAAACCGGGCCATAAAAAATGTACTGAACACGAGAAGCAGGGTGCTGTACCAGTGATGGCTTCCCACCGGCCACAGGTTCACGCCGATCATTATGAAGAGCAGCGGGGAAATCAGGGAAAAGGCCCGTCCCATGAACTTGCGTCCCAACAGATAGAGCGCGGACGTAGCGGCTGAGGTGGTCAGGATAAGAACGATGCGGACTGCGAACAGTGATTTGCCGAGGACCGAGAAGATCGCCGCCGTCCAGAAGAAGATTCCGGGCGTGTTAAAGATCCAGAAATCGAGATAGATGCGTTCGCCGTCCAGGATTCGGAGCGCTCCGGAGATATTGATCGACTCATCGGCCTGGATGCCGACGGTACGCCAGCACAGAAGGAGGACGCCGAGGTTTGCAAGTGCAAGTGCCGCCGCGATAGCGACGTCCGCTCGTCCATGTCGATCGGTCCTCTGGCCGTTCTCGTTGGGAGTTTTTTCTTCTGTCGCCTCGAGCACGCGATCTGCTCTATTCCATTGACTTTGCGTTATCCTGTCGAATACAATAGAAGCAAATTATAGCACGCTTCCAACCGAAGCAGCAAGAGATATATCCTCGCCAGGCCGAGTCTGGAGTTATTCAAAACCTCGCCATTTTCCGAAAAAGAGACCCTATGAAGAAGGAGCAATCGGACCATCATCGGCAGCCAGGTCGCCCGCAGACACAAAAGGAATCCGAGACTCAGGACATTCTCTCAGACAGCTTTGGAATCTTCTACCTGCTGTTCTTCCTGTCCGGCCTGTGCGCGCTCATCTACGAGATCGCCTGGACACGCAGGCTCACGCTGATCTTCGGAAACACAGTGTATTCCATAAGCACCGTGCTGGTAGCCTTCATGGGCGGACTGGCGCTTGGCAGCAGATTGTTCGGTGGATTCATCGACAGGAGAAACGATCCCATCCGGGTGTACGCCTTCCTTGAGATCGGCATCGGCGTGAGCGCTCTCCTGCTTCCCTTTGCACTCTCGGCCCTTAATCCCGTATACCAGGTTCTGTACAACAAGACCGGCGCTTCCAATTACTTAATGAGTTTGGTCCGATTCCTGATGTCGGCGGGCATCCTGATCGTTCCCACCACGATGATGGGCGCAACACTGCCCGTGCTGTCAAAATTCGTGGTCCGCAGTAGCGACCGCACGGGCGCCAACATTGGCTCTCTCTATGCAATCAATACGCTCGGCGCGGTTGCCGGCTGTTTCCTGGCGGGTTTTGTGCTCCTCGGATGGATCGGAATGACAAAATCCGAATACCTCGCAGCCTCGATCAATGTCTTTATCGGGATTGTAGCGTTCGGTATGTATATGACGCTTCGAGATGTCAGGCCGGCAGCGGAGAAAGCCGCCGAAGAAGGAACCGATTCGGAAACACATGGATATTCGCCGATTATCATGCGATCAATCCTGCTGGTATTCTGCCTGTCCGGCATGGCGGCGCTTGCCTACGAAGTGCTCTGGTCGAGGATACTCGTGTTCCTCCTCGGCAGCTCGATATATTCATTCTCCATGATACTTGCCGTCTATTTGCTCGGACTGACGACGGGAAGCCTTGTTTTTGCGCGTTTTGTAGACGGGCTGAAAAAGCCGCTGCAGGTTTTCGGCTGGCTCGAGATTCTGATCGGTCTGGCCGCCCTCACTGGATTGGCCCTCTTTCAACGGCTGCCGTTCATGCCCTATATGCTTGGCGTAAGCGCCGGGACATATCTCGTTAAGAATTTCATCAACACCATCGCCATCGTGCTTCCGCCCACATTGCTCATGGGGGCGGTCTTTCCGCTTGCGGTAAAGATCTATGCTCGGAGCCTCGGCGCGATCGGCAAACAGACGGGGACTCTGTATGCGGTCAATACCGTGGGGGCGATCCTCGGCTCGTTCATGGCCGGATTCGTTTTGATCCCGCTTGCCGGGTCAAAGAACAGCCTGCTGTTGCTCGTTCTCGTGAGCATGGCCTGCGGCTTGTGGCTCCTTTTGCTGTCGATGAAAGAGGAAGGCGCCTCGAATTACAACTGGCTTGCGGCAGGCCTTTTCGTGCTCCCGCTCGCAGGCATGCCCTTTGGCAACGAGCTGATGGAGGAACTCTCCGTAAAGATGCTGGAAGACCGCAGTGGATTGGAATGGGAGGTCATCGCATTCGATGAGGATGCGACCGCCGCCGTCGCCGTCACGGAGGACAGAGCCGGTGTCAGGTTGCTGACTGTCAACGGCATTTCGATGACATATATGCATGCAGAAACACAGCTTATGGCACACCTGCCGCTTGCGCTCGTGCCGGAGCCAAAAAACCTGCTGGTGGTGTGTTTCGGCATGGGGACCACCTTCGTTTCAGGCAGAAAAGCGGGAATGGACGTTGACTTTGTGGAACTGTGCCCATACGTCGTGGAAGCTTTCGGATACTATCACGAGGACACATCGCGCCTGACCGAACCCGGCGTGGGGAAGATTATCGCCGACGGCAGAAATTATCTTCTTCTCTCGGACAAAACCTATGACGTGATTACGATCGATCCGCCGCCCCCTCCCTACAGCGCGGGAACGGTCAACCTCTATACAAAGGAGTTCTATGAACTCTGCAAGCAGCGGCTCAAACCCGGGGGCGTCATCAGCCAGTGGATTCCCATGTATTCGTCCACGGAAGACCAATACAAGATGCTGCTCAGGACCTTTATGGAAGTCTTCCCTCACACGTCAGTCTGGAGCCCTATCAACGGCATGGGAACCTATCTTGTGGGAACGCCCGAGCGGCTCCGGTTAGATAGAGACAGGGCATCCTTCAACGCCTACTTCGATACGCCGGCCGTCAAGGAAGACCTCTCGCTTTACGGCGACGAGATACTCGACGGAACGCGCATGCTCTCGCTGCTCTTGCTTGACGAGGACGCAGCCAGGTATTACACCCACGGCGCACCCGTCATGACCGATGATCTGCCCCTGATCGAATTCCCCCTCTTCCGGGTGGGCCGGGATATTGAACTCATGCGCACCGGCCTTATCTACGGCCGAAGCGCAGGAATTCGATAACCACATCGGATCAGTTCCCAGCTAATGCTGCCCGCTCGCTTGGCTGCAATAATCCATCATTTCCAGCCATTATGGGTACACTTTTCGGCAGGGCTTTTCTTTTTCAACAAGAGCACGATCTACGGGCGACTGCCACCGACGTTCTTTGTGTTGTCGGCTCCGTGGACCTTTATTCTGACAGATTCATATGGGGTCAGTCGAATTTGTGACGAACTATCATGGCATTGCAGGGACTGTACGCGAGACTATCCAGAATGTCGAAAAGCGCAAAGAACGATCTCACTCATACAGTCCCGGCTAAAAATCTAAAAATTTGCATTTCAAGGGAGACGGTATATAATATTGAATCTCAGATGCGTGATGTTGAACGACTCGTTAGGCTGGAAGTTGCTAAATCCGGCAGAATCAGGCGGGGTACCGGCCGATTTCCTGACCATCGGCTGAAGCCCGCGGATCACTTTTGCCTCACTTGTGCGCTCATCACTTGGCCGACGCACCTGAAACACATGAACAGGGTTATCGCTGAGGCTGTAAATGACATTCGACAAAGATAGAGCGATAGAGTTTCTCAGGCTTGGATCGGGTCTCCCGAATGCTTCCTTCCGGGAAGGTCAAGAGGAAGCAATCCAGCATGTGGTGGAGAATCGCGGGCGGGTGTTGGTGGTCCAGAAAACCGGTTGGGGGAAAAGCTTCGTTTATTTTATCGCTACCAAGCTTTTGCGCGAGACGGGCAGTGGTCCTGCCTTGCTTGTCTCGCCTTTGCTGGCGTTGATGCGCAACCAGATTGCGGCGGCGGAGCGAATGGGCGTGCGTGCGGTTACCATCAATTCTGACAATCAGGACGAATGGGACGGCGTCGAGGCGACAATCCGGCGCAATGAGGTAGACATCCTGCTTATCTCTCCCGAACGGCTGGCCAACGAGCGGTTCCGCAGCGAAGTGCTGGCGGGCGTGGCGGAAAAGATCGCTTTGCTGGTGATTGATGAAGCACATTGCATCTCGGACTGGGGCCATGATTTCCGGCCCCATTATCGTCTGGTGGAGCGCATCGTGCGCACGTTGCCGGCAAATATTCGTTTGCTGGCCACAACTGCCACCGCAAACAACCGGGTAATGGATGATTTGCAGACCGTGCTCGGACCGAAACTGGACATTTTGCGCGGCGACCTGAACCGGCCGTCGCTCGCGCTGCAGACGATGCGCCTGCCGAGTCAGTCGGCGCGTTTGGCCTGGCTGGCCGCACAGGTGGCCGCCCTGCCTGGCCATGGAATTATTTACACCCTTACGGTCCGCGATGCGGAACAGGTGGCAGAGTGGCTTCGCTCGCGCGGCCTGAACGTGGCCTCTTATACGGGCAAGACGGGTGAGGGCCGTGCCGAACTCGAGCAGGACTTGCTGGAAAACCGGGTAAAGGCGCTGGTAGCCACGACGGCGCTGGGGATGGGCTTCGACAAGCCGGACCTCGCTTTCGTGATCCATTATCAGACGCCGGGTTCGGTAGTGGCCTATTATCAGCAGGTGGGGCGCGCGGGTCGCGCGCTCGACACAGCTTACGCGCTTTTGCTCAGCGGCGAGGAAGAGACGGACATCACCGACTACTTCATCGAGAGCGCTTTTCCGACGCGGGAGGAGGTCCAAAGTGTGCTCGAAGCATTGGAGGCGGAGCCGGCGGGTCTTTCGGTGTTCGATCTGATGGCAAGAGTAAATCTCAGCAAGGGCCGGATCGAGAAGACCCTTGAGCTGCTCTCACTGGAATCGCCCGCCCCAATCGCCAAGCAGGGGCGCACATGGCAGTTGACGGCAGCCAACCTGAGCAAGGCGTTCTGGCAGAGAGCGGAGCGGCTGACCGACCTGCGCCGCGACGAGCAACGCCAGATGCAGGAATACATAAAGCTTGAATCCGGCCATATGGTGTTTCTTATTGCAGCTTTAGACGGCAACCCGGTAGCAATCAGCACACCCGTGGCCCCGCCGCTCCCGACTACAACTGATCCTGTTCTGGTACGAGAAGCCGTGGCGTTTCTGCGCCGAACCAGTCTGCCAATTGAGCCGAGGAAGCGATGGCCGGCGGGTGGAATGCCGCAGTATTGCCTTAGGGGACAAATTGCCATCGAGGCACAGGCCCAGCCCGGCAAGGCGCTTTGTATCTGGGGGGATGCCGGATGGGGCGACCTCGTACGCCAGGGCAAATATCGGGACCGGCGCTTCTCGGATGAACTGGTGGAAGCATGTGCACGCCTGGTACGGGAGTGGAACCCGCAACCCGCACCGTGCCATGTGACCGGCATTCCGTCACTTCGACGCCCCGACCTTGTGCCGGACTTCGCCCGGCGATTGGCCGCGGCCTTGAACCTGACATTCGACGCGATGTTGGAAAGAATCGATGATCGGCCGGAGCAGAAGACTATGGCAAACAGCACTCAGCAGGCTCGCAACATCGACGGTTCTCTTGCAGTCAACGCGAAAGCGCTAAGCACTGCGCCTTTGTTGCTCGTGGACGACATGGTGGATTCACGATGGACATTGACCGTTGCGGCCTGGTTGCTGCGCTCACATGGCAGTGGCGAGGTATTCCCTCTGGCGCTCGCACTGACGGGAAACAGAATATGAACATGTCACTTTCACCCAACACGCAGGCAATCCTGCTGCTGACGGCGCCCTTGATCGCAGGGCGTAAGGATGAACCTTCAGGCGATCTTTTGACCCCGGTCGAGTACAATCGGCTGGCGCAATTCCTTCTCAAGGAACAACTGCAGCCGGAGGACCTGCTTGCCCTCGATGTGCGGGGAGTGCTCGGGGAGCATCCACCGCCTATTGACAGTAATCGTCTGGAGCGCCTGCTGGCCCGTGGTTTTCTCTTGAGCCAGGCGGTCGAGCGCTGGCAGACGCGGGCGATTTGGGTAGTGAGCCGGGCCGATGCCGAGTATCCGAAGCGATTGAAGGCGCGCCTCAAGGAAAATGCGCCACCGATCCTTTACGGCTGCGGGGATGCGACGATGCTGGATACGGGCGGGTTGGCTGTCGTGGGTTCACGGCACGTGGACGATGCATTAGTCGCTTACACCGAGGACATCGGCAGGCTTGCAGCCAAAGCGTCGCGCACCATTGTCTCGGGCGGCGCGCGCGGCATTGACCGGGCTGCCATGCGCGGCGCGCTGGAATCCGGCGGCAAGGTGACCGGGATTTTGGCCAACAGCCTGGAACAAGCAGCCCTGAACCGCGAACACCGCCACTTCATTATGGATGGGCAACTGGTTCTGGTCTCGCCCTATGATCCGATGTCCGGATTCAACGTGGGACACGCCATGC
>CAYZZY010000096.1:0-10354 GCA_964482745.1 uncultured bacterium | reverse complement strand
GATCAGCTTGTCATGAAAGAAAATTGCCTCTTCGATTGTGACTTCGTCGGGGCTTGTCACAAGCACGAAGGCAGTCGAACTATCCCGCAGGAGTTCGTAGACAGCGTTCGCGCGCTCCTTGAAGCCGTCATACATGCCTTCGAAAGCGATGAAAAAGTCCGATGCGACCTTGAGCGCGGCGATGCCTGTCACTTTCTCAAGCGTGCGCAGGATGACCGCCGTCCCTTTCTGAAACATCCGGATGCCCTTCTTCCCTGCGGAAAAATAGGGTTTCAGGAACCATTTGAGCACGCGTCCATCCAGAAATTCTGTCATCCGCCGTGGGGCGTCCAGGAAGTCAAGCGCGTGTTTTGTGGGGGGCGTGTCAAGCACAATCAGATCGTATTCGCCGTGGGCGTGTATCTCGAAGAGCTTCTCCATCGCCATATATTCCTGCGAGCCCACAAACGCGTTGGATATGTTCTTGTACAGCACATTGTTGAGGATACTGTCGCGCATCTCATCGTTCAGCGCGTGTTTGATAATGAGGTCATCGAACGTCCGCTTGGTGTCAAGCATCATGGCATACAGCTCGCCTTCCGGCGCAAGGCCGGCCTCCTTGAACTTTGCCGGCGGCACCCGCCGCTCTTCATTACCGAGTTCTGACAGCCCAAGCGAATTTGCCAGACGCTTCGCCGGATCGATCGTGAGCACTATTACTTTGTGCCCGCGTATGGCGGCGCGGATGGCGATTGCGGCGGCGGTAGTCGTTTTGCCAACCCCTCCACTCCCGCAGCAAACGATGATTTCTCTCCTATCGACCAGTTCGTCAAATCCCATTCAGCTTTTGCTTCCTTTCATGAGAACAGTCATCATATGCTCGCTGATCTGTTCGATAAGATGAAGGTCAAAGGCTTTTGTGAATATATAGGGAACCTGGATAAAGTCATAGTCGAGCTTGCGTTTCAGCTTTGATATATAGAATTCGCTGAGTTCTCTACGTCCCATTGCCGAATCAAGACATTCGAACATCACGTCGACGTATTTTTTCTCAGCCATGGTAAGTTTCTTGAGGCCGTTCGCCTGCGCTCTCTTCTTCATGTTATTGAAAAGCGCGATTTCGCTTTTTTTGAGAATCTGCGGAAAAACCGAATTGATTATTATGTGCCCAATCGGAATCCCGAGAAGATCGCGGACGCTCTCCGTCATCTCCATCGTCTCGTTCACCGGCATCTCTTCCGGAAGCGTAACAATGTTGAGCATTGTCTTCTTCGGGTCAGTGATCAGGTTGATTATGCGGTCGGCCTGCTTCCTTACCCAGCCCACATTTAATGTATCAGCGGCAGCGAAGGGAACTCTTAAGAAGGCGATCCCATGCCCTGTGGCCGGCGCATCGAGTATGATGAGGTCATATTTCGGTTTTTGGCCGCGAAGTTTTTCTTCTTCGAGCATCGTGATCTTGCCCAACGTGACAAATTCTTTCAGTCCGGGCGCGGCGGCCACAAAGTATCGATAGATCTGGCTCCCGATTATCTGATTGGCAATCCTCTTCATGGTCACCTGTGTCCGGACAAACTCATCCATCGCAAACATCGGCTGCAGGTTTCGGACATAGATGTCGTCGCAAACAAATGCGCCATCGTATCCGACCTCCGGCGAGCCAAACAGTCGGGAAATGCGCTCCTTCTCATCCATTTCAACGATGAGCACGCGCTTGCCAAAACTCGCTGCCGACAGCCCGAGGGCGGCGCAAATGGTGCTTTTCCCAACCCCGCCTTTTCCCGAGATGATCAGGAGTCGTTTGTCAAATATTTCCGGTGTTGGCATATCTATTCTTCACGCGGCCGGGGCTTCGGAAAGCGCCCGGCGCAGTTGTTCAAAAACCCGCCCGGAGAAAAGGAGAGCAATATGGCCTACACTCCGAACCATTATGTTCCCGCACGGTTCGGGAAGGCGCGCGTTCTCAGGCGGCAATACGATATTGTCGAAATCGGACCAGATCGCCGTCATGTTGACCGGCGTGTTCGCGGCGTCCAGTCCGGTAATGAAGGAAGAGTCGGACCGGAACTGTTTGGCAGTCCCAAACAGCCCCAGAGCAGCCATCTTTGTGCCCCGATGGGGAGAACCAAGAGTGATCGCCGTTCGCACGCACGATGCTCCGCCGAGATTCTGGATAAAATGTCGCACAACAAGCCCGCCCATGCTATGGCCCACAAGATCGACGTCGTCGCAGCCGGAGCTGACGAGCGCAACCGCAACCGTATCCGCCAATTGGCTTGCAAAATCGGGAATCGAAGCCGAGGCCGGCCGAAAGTTGGGCGACACCACATTGTGCCATCCAGCTTTTCTCAGCCGGTGACGCAAAAGAAAAAAGGCCGACCGGTTATGCATATAGCCGTGGCACAATATCACGGGTCGCTCACGCGATTTCAGTTGCGCAGGCGATGATCCTCCCGCAATGTAGCCGAACGGATACACCACCGCCGAGAGGAAGGCGGCCGCTATTTCTCCCGCGATGCCAAGCGCTCTCTCCGCGGCGGAAGCCTGTCCATAAGCGCCCTCCATCGCGGCATCCCGGTTCCCTAATTCATATCTGCGGATTATGTAGGAAACAAACACCGCGAGGACGATGACAAAAATAAGTATCTGAAAAAGGCCCAGGATAATCCGCATTGAGAAAGGCTGCCAAATCGGGTATCTGCCACAAGGCCCAAAGCCGTGGGCCGACACATCAGGCGTGAGCCCAGTCGAATAATTTGTAATCGCCGTAGTTAGGTAGCAATTGTACCATGGTCCGCTGGATCTCATCCCGAACCTCTTCGGAAGTGGAAAGCTCAAGCACCCTGGAGGCAAGCTCCTGGACATCCTTGAGCGAGATGGAGCGGATGAGTTTTTTGATCTCAGGGATGCCGGCGGCCGTTATGCTCAACTCTTTGAGACCAAGCCCGATAAGCAACAGCGCAAGGGGTAGATCCCCTGCGATTTCGCCGCAGACGCTCAGTTTTATTCCCTCGTTCTCGGCCGCGCCGACCACAAGCCTGAGCATGCGCAGAATCCCCGGATGGGCGGGCTCGTAAAGGTGCGCAATGCGTTCGTTCACTCTGTCGACTGCCAGTGCATACTGGATCAGGTCATTGGAACCGATACTGAAGAAGTCCACTTCCTTCGCCAGAAAATCGGCAATCAGAACGGCCGAAGGCGTCTCTATCATTACGCCAACAGCCATATTCTCGTCAAACGGGATCCCTTTGTCCCGGAGTTCCTGCTTTGCCTCTTCAAGCACAGCCTTGCTTTTTCTGAATTCGGAGAGGCTGGTGATCATGGGGAAAATCAGCCTCACGCAACCGTGCGCGCTCGCTCTCAGGATGGCCCGCAACTGCGGCTTGAATATATTTGGATGGCTGAGACAGAACCTGATGGCGCGGCAGCCCATAAAGGGATTTGTCTCGTTATACCGCATACTCCCGTCGAGCAGTTTGTCCCCTCCAATGTCCAGCGTCCTGATGGTGACGGGGGCGGGCGCAATAAGCTTCGCAACGCGGGAATAGGCTTCAGCCTGTTCTTCTTCGTCGGGAGGAATACTCCTGTTCAAAAACAGGAATTCCGTCCTCAGCAGGCCGACTCCCTGCCCGCCATGATCGAGCACAGAGCTGACTTCTTCCGGCATATCAATGTTGGCGCACAAAGTTATCGCATGTCCGTCAAGCGTTTGCGCGGGCAGGTCCTTGAGCTGTTCGAGCGCACGCTCGGATTCGAGATACCGGTCCCGACGAATCTGGTATTCATTCAGGGTCTGCTCGTCGGGGGAAACGATCACGACTCCCTGAATACCGTCCACTATGACGACGTCGTCATTCCTGACGTGTCTTGTCACGTTTTGGAGTCCGACGACGGCGGGAATTTCGAGCGCCTTTGCCATGATGGCCGTATGCGAAGTGCGGCCGCCCGCATCGGTCGCGAAGGCGAGCACGTTCTCCCTGTCCATGCTGACCGTATCCGCCGGAGTGAGGTCGCGGCATATCACGATGACTTTCTCGCTCAGACGCGAAAGGGATTTTCTCTCCCTTTTCAGCAACTTGCGGAGGATTCGTCCGCCGACATCCTGGATATCATGCAGTCGCTGCCGAAAATACTCGTCATCAATAGAAGAGAATCTCTTTTCTATCGCGCCAAGAGTCTCGGAAAAGACAAATTCGATATTCTTTTTCTCTTCTCGGACTTTTCTGATGGTCTCTTCTATAAGCACGATGTCTTCAAGCAAGTGGATATGTGTGTCAAAAATCTCCGAGAGTCCGGGCTCATTGGCCTGCTCTTCAAACTTCTGCTTCAGGACCAATATATCCTGCTTGCTTTCTTCGATCGCGTTCTGGAATCGCTGGATTTCGCCCTCTACATCCGCCTCGGCTATTCCACGCGGAAAAACCCGGAAACCTTCGCTGTAGACGACATACGCCCTTCCAATCATGATTCCGGGCGATGCGGCTATTCCAGTTATCTCTTTCACGGTTCCACCCTTGGTCCTTCTCCGAGACAGTTCTGAAACATGATCTCCACTGCATCGAGCACTTCTTCGGCATCTACTCCGTCGGCAATCACGATTAACTCCGCCCCTCTGACTGCAGCGAGTGTGAGTACGCCAATAATGCTCTTGGCGTTGACCCGATAGCCGTCCTTCTCGATGTAGACCTCCGACTGATACTTATTCAGGGCCGACACAAGGTTTTTCGCGGGTCTTGCATGCAGCCCGACTTCGTTTTGCACAATGACCTTCCGCTTCAGCACCCGATCCTCTTTCGATCTGCGTTTCCTCATTTTCTCCTTATATCCCGATGCGACACGCTCGTGTCGAATCCCTCTTTCTCCAGGTGTCTTCCCAATACATTGGCAAGTACAACCGATCTGTGTCGCCCGCCCGTACATCCGAACGCCACCGTCAGGTAGCTTTTCCCTTCCTTCTTGAAACGCGGCAGCAGGAAGTCCATCATATCTTCAAGCTTTTCAATAAATTCCTTGCTGCCGGGCGCCCGCATGACATATTCGATGACCTGCTTATGGTTGCCACTGTTCGCTTTCAGCCGTGGCACGTAGTTGGGGTTCGGAAGAAACCGAACATCAAAGAGCATGTCCACCTCCCCGGGAACACCGTACCGATGGCCGAACGACAACACGTTGACGCAAAGGGGGTGCGAATCGCCTGCGATTGAAAAGATCTTTACCAGCCGCTGCTTGAGTTCATGTATGTTCAGATCGGAGGTGTCAATAATGTAATCCGCCGCCCGTCTCAGCTTCGCCATTTTCCGACGCTCGCCCTGCAGCGCGGCAGGCAGCGATTTGTGCTTGCTCAGCGGGTGCGTGCGCCTGGTTTCACTATAACGATTGAGCAGTACCTCCACCCGGGCGTCCAGAAACAATATCTCGCAACTAAACTCATTTTTTTTCAAAAACGCCAATTGGTCGAAAAAGCTGCTGAGGAATCCGCGTTCCCTGATATCTATCCCGAGGGCCACCCTCTTCAGCCGACCCTTTGACTCTATGCACACCTCGGCGA
The DNA here is from genome assembly GCA_964482745.1 of uncultured bacterium. GTDB lineage: Bacteria > Abyssobacteria > SURF-5 > SURF-5 > SURF-5 > CAYZZY01. Next base: position 4,827 of record CAYZZY010000096.1, on the reverse strand, counting down.
ATTTGGGGATAAGGGTGGTGGGAAGGTTATCCACACAGAAAAAACCAAGATCCTCAAGACATTTAAGGGCCTGACTTTTGCCCGCACCCGACAGGCCGGTGATTATCACAAAGTGGCTTCGTGTCATGGTTCAAAAACATCCGCCTCTTTGTCGCCTACGGAAAGGGCCTGGGTAAGACGTTCGCCCAGAAGCTTTTCGCTGTCAAGCCCCATCTCCTTGAGCCTGTGGTTGAGCGCAGCGACCTCGATGATGATCGCTATGTTCCTGCCCGGCTTTACGGGCACGGTAATCTTTGGAAGCTTTACCTCAAGGACGGTATAGGAGTCCTCACTGATGCCGATGCGATCATATTCCTTTGACGCGTCCCAATCTTCGAGTTCGGCGATAAGGCTGATACGCTTTGTGTTCCTGACGGACCCGACTCCGAATATATTCTTCACGTCGAAAATGCCCAGTCCCCGTATCTCCATATGATGACTCAGCAGGCTGGAACCTTCTCCGTAAAGGAACCTGTCCCCCCGGCGACGGATGAAGACGACGTCGTCGGCGACGAGTCGATGCCCTCTCTCGATAAGCTCAAGCGCACATTCGCTTTTCCCGACGCCCGCACGCCCCATTATCATGACGCCGACGCCGTACGTGTCCACAAGGACGCCATGAAGATTGGTCTCGGGCGCAAACTGCTCGTCGAGAAACACGATTATTTTGCTGACAACCTTCGTGGTGGTCAGAAGCGACCGGAGCACTGGAACCGACGCCTGCTCTGCCTGCTCAAGGAACTCATCGGAAGGAGTAAGGCCGCGCGTGACGATGAAACACGGTATATCGTATTTGAAGACGCGCTGCAGCCGCTCTCTGAGTGTGGGCGGGTCGAGCTGCCGCATATAATTGACCTCCGTGAGTCCCATCACCTGGACCCTGTCAAATGCATAATAGTCAAGGTACCCCGCAAGAGCAAGGCCGGGCCTGTTGATATCTGAGATGGCTATGGTCCTGTCGAACCCGCTCTCACCCGAGACTATTTGAAGCCGGAGGTTCTCTTTTACCTTCTCAAAGAAGTCGCCTACGGTCAAGCTCTTGATCATGGTGCAGCCCCCGCTCCCTATTCGGAACGCCTCAGAATCCCATATCCCCCGTCTTTTTTCCTGTGGACTACGTTTACCTCATCCGTCTCCTGGTTGATGAAGGCCATGAACTCGTCCTCGGAAACCTCGAGCTGCAAAATGGCTTCTTCGACCGACATCGGCTTGGCGGGAATCTTGTCGCTGACCGAGACGCGGTAAGGCCCTGCCACTTCCATTGATTCCTCGTAGTCCGAGTCCTCGTCTTCGGAAGCCTCGGCAGCCGGTTGGGGCTCCGCGCCCTTGCGTCTCTTTGTCTTCCGCACCTTTGATATATGTTTGCGCAGTTGGCGTTCCATCTTTTCCACCGCCTTGTCTATGGACACATACATATCGTCGGTCTCTTCCTGGCAGTGGAAATGAATATTACTTCTTCCGGTAATCGTGATTTCGACAGATTTCAGGTATTTTTCCACAGAAAGCACCACGCGCACATCAATGATATCATCGAAATAGGAACGTACCTTATCCAGTTTCTTCTCGATATGGGTGCGAATGGGTTCAGTAATTTCCACGTGTCGGCCTGTGACGGTGAGTTGCATACATCAGCTCCTTTTGGGTCTTTTTCTTCTCAAACCTTTACATCACTTTGGAACATCCCGCATTGACAATAAACGAAGACTTCTTACCCGCACCCCGCGCCCGGCACGCGAAAGACCTTTCGATGGAGAGACACGCGTAAAACTTAACAACTTAAAGCAATTATAGCACTTAGGAGGGGTGGTGTCAATTGGACTGAACGATGAGTTTCCGCCATTTTCAGCGAGAAACACATGCCAGGACCGCCATGAGCGCGCGATTATTTGATCCATAACGTTCTCTCATAAGCAAAGGGAAAACGACCAGCATGAAGCCATCCCCCGACCCGAGCGGGTTCTTCATATTCCCCTTCTCTATTTATTCTATTAGGGGGTATCCGGGTTGGGGAGCAATCCCATGCGGATTCAGAGCAGGTCCGTCAGTTCTCGGGTTCGCTCGAGGGTCGGGATCGTTTTTTCTTAGTGGCTTTTGTGGTTGGAAGCGCAAACTGCTCGCCGAGGTAGACCTGCCGGGCGCGCGGGTTGTCGACAAGTTCCTGTGATGTTCCCTCCGCCTCGACCCTGCCCTCGTATATAAGGTAGGCGCGGTCCACAACTTCGAGCGTCTCGCGCACGCTGTGGTCGGTCAGCAGGATGCCCAGCCCGCGATCTTTCAGTTTCCTGATCAGCTCCTGGAGACCGAAGACCGATATGGGGTCTACGCCGGAGAAGGGTTCGTCAAGCATGATGAAATAGGGAGAGTTCACGAGCGAGCGGGATATCTCGAGCCTTCTACGCTCGCCGCCGGAAAGCGTATAGGCCTCTTGTCCGGCAAGATGGGACAGGCCGAACTCGTCCATCAGGCTCTGGGCCCTCGGACGGCGTTCTTCGGCGGGACAATCAGAGTGTTCCAGTATCGCGAGAAGGTTTTCCTCGACGGTCAGCTTGCGAAAAACGGAAGATTCCTGGGGGAGATACCCGATTCCCATTCGCGCGCGTTTATACATCGGCAGACGGGTGATCTTTTCGCCGTTGAGAATCACCTCGCCCCTGTCAGGAGTAATCAACCCGATGACCATGTTGAACGTGGTCGTTTTGCCGGCGCCGTTGGGGCCGAGCAATCCCACGATCTCGCCGGTGTGAACCTCAATCGATACGGAATCGACGACCTTGCGTTTCTTGAAGTATTTCACCAGCGACCAGGTGAGCAGAGACGCATCTTTCGAGGGAGGAGAGTTCATTTATCGGCTGTTTCTCCAAAAGATTCAGGATAAACGACACCCCGGACGTTGCCTTCTGCAAGAACTTCATCGGAGTCAAGAAGAATAGTGATCCTGTTGGCGCTCAGCTCCCCCCGCGAATCCTTCACATGGGGATCCACAAGAAGTTCGATGATGTTTTTGGCGCCCCGAAAAACCGCTAATTCCGTTGTGGCGACAGTACCGAGCCGGTTGACCTTCACGCGCCCTTCGGCCTCTATTTTGTCTATCTTTTTCAAATCGGCTTCATAATAAATGGTGAGCTTGTCGGCTTTGATCCTCGTTTCGTCCCCGGCCTTGTCAAGCATGATAATGTCGACCGCGCCCTGGAACACCTGAGGTTTGTCCTTCTGCCGCGTGAGCGTCATCGAATCGGCGTGTATCAGCCTGAACTCCTCGACGTCGGGCGTCGTTGGGGCAAGAGCGGAAATTTTACCGCCTTCACTCTTCTTTTCGGCAGCCATGGCCGGAAAGGCGAGGGCGGCCGCAGTTATGAGAATTGCCAACCAGATACCTGTTCTCATGGGTTCACATCTCCTTGACGAATGATCCCGTCGACATCATAGATCGTGACGGTTTCGATCTCCGGGAAAAGCTCAAATTCTCTGCCGTTTATGATAGACTGGCCCCTGCTCATCGTCACGCCGCCTTCGCCCCTGAGCCGTTCCTCCTGCTGGTTCCATTTGAGCGCGTCCGTCTTCAGGCTGTCACCGTTCGAAGTCGTCACAACGACATTTCCCCGGAGCGTGGCGTTGCGGGTGGAATCGTCATACTCGCCGGAATCGGCGACCAGGACCACGACTGCGCCGTCATCCGAGTAATAGGTTATCTTTACCTCTTCCAGACTCGCAGGCCCATCCATCGCCTGTGCCACCGAATTGGCTTCCAGCTCCCACTGCAGCCCCCCTCCCTTGCTATGGGAGTATCTGACCCCCTGAAGCTGCTGCGATACTTGAGGAGAGGATTTGGCTGCGTTCCTTCCAGGTTCGCCGGCATCGGGCTCGACAGCAAGTTTTTGGGGCTTATCGCCGCATGAGACCAGCGCGACCATGACCGCTATGCCGAGCAACGCGCGAATGCATGACCACTTGTCCATGGCCTTATTCTAGCCGATGCACGAATATTTGACAACCCGTATCCACTCCACAAAAAAACGAAGGCGACGATCACGCGGCTGGCTGGAGATCCCGGCACGAGCATCTCAGCATCTGTTCTTCTGATAAATCAAGCGGAGCCCGACCAGCGTAAGGAGAGGACAGACCTCTTCTATCTCGCTGGATTGCCTGGCGATGACCCCGGCATTCCCGCCGGTGGCAATCACCCGTGGCTCGCCTTCCATTTCCTTTTTTATGCGGCGGACCATGCCGTCGACCAGCTCAGCATATCCGTATATCAGGCCGGACCTTATGGCTGACGAAGTGTCCTTCCCTATGACATTTTTGGGCGCGACAAGTTCCACCCGGTGAAGTTTGGCTGCCCTCTGGAACAGCGCCTCGGCGGAAATCGTTATTCCCGGAACTATGGCGCCTCCGAGGTAATCCGCGTTGGCCGATATCGCATCGAATGTGGTAGCAGTTCCGAAGTCCACGAGTATAAGCGGGCATCCATACAGGTGTATGCCGGCCACCGAATTGACGATTCTGTCCGCCCCCACCTCTCTGGGGTTGTCATACAAAATGGACAGTCCGGTCTTGACCCCGGGCTCGACCACTACGGGCTCGATTTTAAAGTATCGGGCGCAGATGTCCTCGAGCATCCCCTGCAAAGGCGGAACAACCGAAGAGATGCAGACCCCGCCGACATCCCTTGTCTCAAGACCGGCCTCACGAAAGAGATTTCTGAGAATCACCCAGAATTCGTCGCCGGATTTCCGAATATCGGTTGAGATCCTCCAACTTACCAGGAGGTCGTCCCCAGAATAAACGCCC
>CAYZZY010000095.1:0-10356 GCA_964482745.1 uncultured bacterium | reverse complement strand
AACACAATCCCGGGCGAACAGGTAGCATGCCAAAGTCGAAAAGTAAATTTCCGCCGTGGATAAAGAAACGGTTGCCCGCAGGCGGGCAGGTCGAATCCACGCGCCGTATTCTGGAGCGACATCGGCTTAACACCGTTTGCCAGAGCGCGCACTGTCCCAATACGGGCGAATGTTTTGCCCGCGGGACGGCCACGTTTATGATAATGGGTAATGTGTGCACCCGCGCCTGCCGGTTCTGCGCCGTACAGGGTGGGGAGCCCACGCCGCTGGAACGGTCCGAGCCCGAGCGGATAGCGCTTGCGGCAAAGGAGATGAAGCTTCAATACGTCGTGGTCACCTCGGTCACGCGGGACGACCTGGAGGACGGCGGCGCCGCGCATTTTGCCGACGTGATCAAGGCGGTCAGGCGGCTCAATCCCGAAGCGGCGATCGAGGTACTCGTGCCGGATTTCAGGGGACGGGAAGCATCGGTGCAGACCGTTATAGACGCCGATCCTGACGTTTTCAATCATAACCTTGAGACGGCGCCTTCGCTCTATGCCGAAGTGCGACCCGGAGCAGATTTTTATGTGTCCCTCGGCGTATTGAGGCTGGCAAAGCGGCTCAATTCCCGCATGCTCACGAAATCGGGCCTGATGCTGGGTCTTGGCGAAACGCGGGACGAAGTCGAGGCTGTCATGCAGGAACTCCGGGGTGTGGAATGCGATATCCTGACGATCGGGCAATATCTGTCACCGTCCCCGGAACATCTTTCTGTAGTCGAATTTATAGAACCTGCCGAGTTTGATCGCTATCGCGAGGCAGGCGAGCACATGGGATTCAAGGCCGTCGCATCCGGCCCGTTTGTGCGGAGTTCATATGAGGCGGCGGACGTAAGGGAACGGGCTCGAAAATACTGAGCCTGGTGGAGGTGCATCGATGTATGAAGTGACGCTCCCGGATCTGGGCGAGGGCGCAGGAGATGAGGCTGCCGTTTCAGTATGGTTGGTTGAAGAGGGTGACAAAATCGATGAAGGCGACGATCTTGTGGAAATGATAACCGACAAGGCAACCTTCAATGTCCCCTCTCCCGTCGCCGGTATTCTCGTGGAAATGGCGGCTGAAGAAGGCGATACCGTGGAAGTGGGCGAAGTGCTCGCGCTTATCGAGGAGAAATAGAAGGCGATGCGCTATATCTCGCATCATATGGACAAGCTTCCACCGTACTTGTTCGCCCGCATCAACCAGTTGAAGCTGGAAGCGCGCCAGGCCGGCAAAGATGTGATAGATTTCGGAATGGGCAACCCGGATCAGCCTGCCCCGCCGCACGTGGTCGATAAACTGTGTGAAGTGGCCCGCGATCCGAGGACACACAAGTATTCGGCCTCGAAGGGTATCCAGCATCTCAGGCGGGCCATGTCGAGATGGTATGCCGAACGATTCGGAGTCGACCTCGATCCCGACACGGAAGTGATCAGCGTCATTGGCTCGAAAGAGGGCATATGCCACCTTTTCCTGGCGATCCTCGACGAGGGCGACATGGTGCTCGTGCCAAACCCGAGCTACCCGGCCCACTACTACGGAGTCGTGATCGCAGGTGGGCACGTGCAGATGATGCCGCTGACCCCTGAGAGCGACTTTTTGCCCAACCTCTCGAAGGTGATGACGGACCACATGTATCCGCGGCCGAAGGTCCTGGTATTGAACTATCCCAACAATCCGACGACGCAGGTCGTCGACCTGGCGTTTTTTGAAGAAGTCGTCGAGTTCGCGAAAAAAGAGAAGTTGCTCGTGGTACATGATCTGGCTTACAGCGAGATATGTTTTGACGGATACAAATCGCCGAGCTTCCTTCAGGCAAAGGGCGCCAAAGACGTCGGCATAGAATTCTATTCATTATCGAAGACCTATAATATGGCCGGCTGGAGAATCGGCTTCGCGGTGGGAAACCGCCAGGTGATTGACGCTCTTGCCAAGCTGAAGAGCTACTACGACTATGGCGTCTTCACGCCGGTCCAGGTGGCCGCGATCGCGGCGATCGAGGGAGACCAGTCGTGCGTGGACGAACAGGTCGAGATTTATCGAAACCGCCGGGATGTCCTGGTGAACGGGCTGAACGACCTCGGATGGGAGGTCCCGCTTCCCAAAGCGACTCTCTATGTCTGGGCGCCGATACCCGAAAAATTCAGGGCGCTCGGTTCACTGAAATTCTCCGAGCTGCTTCTTGAGGAAGCGCTTGTGGCAACCTCGCCCGGAGTGGGATTCGGTCCCGCCGGCGAAGGATATCTGAGACTGGCGCTTGTGGAGAACGAACTTCGCATAAAACAGGCGCTTCGCGGAATCCGCACTATGATGAAAAGCGGCAAAGCCGATAGTATGGCCGCAATGGCCAATAAAGAAAGGGAGGATTGAACCCATGGCTCTTTCCCAGAGAGCGCGCAATCTTAAACCGTCTTCCACACTTGCGATCACCGCTAAAGCCAAGGCGATGAGGGCCGAGGGGATTGACGTGATCGGTTTCGGAGCCGGTGAGCCCGATTTCGATACGCCCGACCACATCAAGGAGGCCGGGATCCAGGCGATAAGGGAAGGATTTACAAAATATACGGCCGCATCGGGCATGCCGGAATTGAAGGAGGCAGTCGCCGCGAAGCTCAAGAGGGATAACGGAGTCGACTACGACGTTTCCGAGGTCACGATAGGCTGTGGCGCAAAGCATATCCTCTATAACATCTTTCAGGCCGTCTGTGATCCCGGCGACGAGGTCATTATTCCTTCGCCTTTCTGGGTGAGTTATCCGGAGCAGGTCAACCTTGCCAACGGATCGCCAAAGATTATCGAGACGACCGATTTCAAAATGACCCCCGAGCAGTTTGAGGAAGCAATTACGCCGAAAACAAAAATGCTTGTGCTCAACAGCCCGTCCAATCCGACCGGCGCGGTCTACAGCAGGAAGGAACTGGAGGCGATCGGAGACGTCGCGCTCAAAAACCGGATAATGATCATTTCGGACGAATGCTATGAGAAAATCGTTTACGACGGAAACGAGCATCACAGCATCGCATCCTTTGACAAGGGCCTCAAGGAACTCACGTTTACCGTCAACGCGGTCTCCAAGACATATTCGATGACCGGCTGGCGCATCGGCTACGCCGGCGGACCGGCGGACTACATCAAGGCCATCGGCAGCATTACCAGCCAGTCGACCTCGAACCCGTGCTCGATTTCGCAGAAGGCGGCAATCGCGGCGCTCTCCGGCGATTACGCCTTCATGGATACCATGCTGGTCGAGTTCGACAAACGACGAAAGATACTGGCCCGGGCCCTTAACGAATGCCTGGATGATGACACCCCGCTGCCCGGCGGTGCGTTCTATTATTTCCCGAGTCTGGCCGCGATTATTGATAAGGAACTGCAGGGCACGGTGGTGAGGACTGCGGACGACCTGTGCAGAGTGCTTCTCGAGAAGGCTCGCGTGGCGGCGGTGCCGGGCACCGACTTCGGCGATTCCACGCGCCTGCGTTTTTCGTTTGCCACGTCGGAAGAAAACATTCACAAGGGATTGAAAAGAATCGCCGAATGCTTACAAGAGGCCAAGTGATATGAAGGAAATCGGAGTCGGCATAATCGGGCTGGGCGTCGTTGGATCGGGCGTGTATGAAACGATCATGGGGCATTCCGACGAGATCGCCAGAAGGACCGGAGTGAAGCTGGTCGTTCGCAAGGCCGTGGATCTCGACGAATCACGACGCGCCCAACTGGGCATTCCCGAAAACGTGTTCTCGAAAGATGCGGGGGACGTGATTGATAATGAAACCATCGATATCGTGATCGAACTCATCGGCGGATATTCGCCCGCCGGAGAGTTCATCATCGAGTCGTTGAATAACCGCAAACATGTGGTCACGGCGAACAAGGCGCTGCTCGCAAAGCAGGGAGCCGAACTGGTTGATCTGGCGTCGAAGAACGGCGTCGACCTCTGCTTCGAGGCCAGCGTTGCCGGCGGTATCCCCATCCTCAGATCTTTGAGGGAAGGCCTCTCTGCGAACAACATCAAAGGCATTTACGGCATTGTCAACGGCACGTGCAATTATGTTCTCAGTCAGATGACGTATGAGAATATGGGCTTCGAGAGAGCGCTGAAAGAGGCCCAGAAGAAAGGATTCGCGGAAGCGGACCCCACGCTCGATATCGAGGGAGACGATTCGGCACACAAGCTGGCGATACTCGCTTCGATTGCGTTCAACATGCGGATCGACCTTTCCGACATCCATATCGAGGGCATAACAAAGATCACTCATCAGGATGTCGAGTATGCCGACGAACTCGGATATGTGATAAAACTGCTCGCGATAGCAAAAAGGCTGGATGGCGATGTCGAGGTGCGGGTGCACCCGGCGCTCCTCTCGAAAGACTCGCTCCTGGCCTCGGTTCGGGGCGAGTTCAATGCGCTCCTGGTCGAGGGCGACATCGTCGGCAGGACCATGTACTATGGAAAGGGCGCCGGCAAGCAGCCCACCGCCAGCGCGATAATCAGCGACCTTGTTGACATAGGCAAGAACATGCAGTTTGGCTCCCCGGTGCGCACAAAACCGTTCGTCTATGTAAACGACTGCACAATCAAGCCGATCGATGACATCGAATCATGCTACTATATCCGATTCACGGCGCTTGATATCCCGGGCGTGCTCGGTCAGATCTCGAGCATTCTCGGCAGGCACCAGATTAGCATCGCATCCGTGATACAGAAGGCCCAGCACCGGGGCAGACATGTCCCGCTTGTAATAATGACTCACGAAGCAATCGAGCGCGATGTAAAGAACGCGCTTGCGGAAATTGACGACCTTGACTGTATGGAAGAAAAGAGCGCTGTCATTCGTATAGCCGGATAAGTTCAACCCCGCTTACCCTGATATGGACAAACGATACATACGCGATCTCTCCGAAGGTGAAAGGGTCATCGACCACTTTCTCGTCCAATCAAGGCAACTCCTGTCGACCAAAGCCGGCAAGCCGTATATGAGCCTGACGCTCCAGGATAAAACCGGCAGCATCTCGGCCAGGATGTGGGACAACGCAATGGAGTTCTACGAATCGTTCAAGGCGAACGATGTCATAAAGGTGGACGGCAACGTTGAACTCTACAATAACGAACGACAGATCGTTGTCCGGAGGCTGCGTCCGAGCGAGCCGGACGAGTTCGATCTCCCGGATTTTATTGCATGCTCCGAGCACGACGTCGAGGAGATGTTTCTCGAACTGCTCTCACACGTTGAGGGCATCGACAATCCTTATCTGAAAGCCCTGTTGTTGAGTTTCTTCGAGGACGAAGGTTTCGTGAAGGAATTCAACAAGGCTTCCGCTGCAAGGAACATTCACCATGTGTATGTGGGCGGTCTGCTCGAACACACGCTTTCCACCGTGCGAATATGCGAGTATCTGACAACCCATTACGAGGGCCTGGATGCGGATCTGCTCATTACGATGGCCATACTCCATGACATTGGAAAGGTGAGAGAACTCGAGATCACGCCGGCGATAAATTACACCGAAGAGGGCAATCTGCTCGGACACATCATTATCGGGATCCAGATGGTGGGCGAGAAGATCAAACAGATAGAGGACTTTCCCCCGAGACTGCGACTGCTCGTCGAGCATATGATCCTCTCACATCATGGCCAGGCCGAGTGGGGATCGCCCCGTCCGCCGATGTTCCTCGAGGCCGAAATCCTCCATCGGGCGGACGACCTGGATGTCAAGGTCAATATAATCAAGCGCGCCATCGCCGAGGACCGCGACCCCGATTCCTCCTGGACAGCCTACCAGAGGGCGATCGAGCGGATTCTCTACAAGAAGCCCACCTACGAAACCGACATTTCTCCCGACCAGAGCCCTGAATAGAAAAAGCTCTCCTGCCTCATTCAGGTCTGACATCGGCAAACTTGAATGGATGTAATGGTTACACAGGGCGACATGGCCGCAACCAAAAAGCAAGAAACTTTGGATCACGAATGGCACGAATCAAAGCCGAATCACACGAATGAAGGCATCCTTCTATGTCATTCCCGCGAAAGCGGGAATCCATTTCAGGACAATGAGTTATGAAGCGTCTTTCTAATAATCACAATAAAAATTCCCGAAATTGCAGGGAAGGAGTACAGGTTTGTTTTATCTTTTGGCATCCATCCTCTATAATGAGCAAGAGGAACTCGCACCAAATATCAGGAGGAAACATCAGCGATGGAACCAAAAATTCATCCGAGTGTTTTTGTTGCCGAGGGGGCTCAGATATGGGGTGATGTCGAGATAGCGGCGGGCTCCAGCGTCTGGTTCGGCGCTGTCATTCGCGGTGACGAAGGCAAAGTGATGATCGGTGAAAATACGAATATCCAGGACAATTGTGTCATTCACAGCGATCTTGGGAAGCCCGTGGCGATCGGGGACCGCGTGACAATCGGGCACGGCTCGGTCCTCCGCTCCTGCGAGATTTCAAACGGCGTCATGGTGGGCATGAATTCGACCATCATGTCAGGAGTAACGATAGGCGAGCGTTGCGTTGTCGGCGCTCATTCGCTGATTACGTACAACCGGAATTTCGACGACGATTCACTTATTGCCGGGAGCCCGGCGAAAAAGGTTCGAGAGACATCGCAAGAAGAAAAACAATACTCACAAATCGCCTGTGATGTTTATGCGAAGCTTGTGATAGAATATAGAGAGGGAAGGATCCGGGGGCATGGCAGGAGGGAGTGAGTGCCTTTTTGATCTGCAAGGATTTTCTTGCGCCACGCAATTCCTATTCTGCAAGAAATCGACAGGAAAAGGCCCTGACCCGGATTGAGGTATGCTGCATAACTATTTATAAAACATCGGGTTAGCAGAGCGTGTGGTTCGTGGCACTGTATTTGCTCACTTTTCTCAGAGGGAAGCGGAGAGTATGACACGCACATTCAGGTGAGAAGAAAATGGCATCTTTTGGTCGCTCTCTCAGACGACAACTCGTAAGACTCGCTTCAAAAAGGATCGATTCGCTGGTGGATTTCATCGACGAAGAGACCCATGCGAGCGGGATCAAGGAAAGAATCGGACCGTTCAGGCCTCAGACGCCCATCGATATCGAGGCAATCGTCCATGAGGTGATGACGCGCCTGGAGGACGAGCTTCCTTCTTCCACGGACTGGGGCCGAATCGAGACAGAAGTTCGAGACATCCTGCCGACTTACAATCCGGAAACCCACCACCGCTATAGAGACATAGCTTACTTTTTGCTGGATCTTTTTTTTGATCAGTCCGACTGCGCCGGCTTCTTCACGGAAAAACCTTCCGACAAAGCGAATCTCGACCTGCTGCCGTCGGATACTTCTCTCAGCCGCGTCATCGCTGCAAATCATTCTTCTAACATTGACGATATCGTTGTGGGCGATTTCGCGGATTCGCTGGGGCTGGGGTTGGGCCATTTTGCCGCGGGCGCCAACCTGATGTTTCTTCCCAAAGTCGAACAGATAATGAAGGAAGTCAACGTCATCAAGGTGAAACGGTCCTTTGACGGCGGGCAGGACACAGAACTCTATAAGGCTATTCTTGGAAAAACGTGCGAGGTTCTCACCGATGAAGGCGAGGATTTTATCATATTCCCGGAGGCCAACAACCGGCAGGGCGCACGCAGCCGCAATGGCACGTTGCGGCTTCCCGAACGTCTCCGCGTGGTCGACGGAATTCTGGACTCGGCCAAGGACGCCCTCATGGTCCCGGTCGCAGTCTCTTTCTCGCGAGTGCCCGAGTACTACAAACTCGTGCACGGTCGCGGCAGTTATCGTTTCCTGCGAAACCGAAGGCACCCGCTTCAGCTTCACCGGGATCAGGCCAACGGGAAGGGCGTGATCAACCTTCTCGGGCACAGTCTCCTGATGAGCTACAGGGACATTTATGGGAGGGCGTGCGCCAGTGTCGGTGAGCCATTTTCTATCAAGGAGTTTTTGTCGGGCAATCCCGATGCGACCGAGCCTGCGCGCCTCGTGGCGGAAGAGAGTGTCCGCCGCATCGCGAAGGTGAAGAAGGTGATGCCCAGTCACATTGTAGCGGAGGCCATAGAGGGCAGCGATAGAATATCAATTCCCCATCTCTTCCAGCAGATTCAAGCCGAGATCGAGAATGTGATCGAGTATCACCAGAAAACATTCAATAGCGATCCCAATTTCTCGTACGAATTCGATGCCGGGCCCCGCGCGGTCATGGAGGTGGGACTGAGGGATCTGGGCCTGATGAAGATTATCAGGCGCAAGCGTGTGTTCTTCAGACACAGAGTATGCGTGAAGGATCCGCTGGCGCTCTCGTATTATGGCAATATGACGGATCACCGGCTCTACTCACCCGACTTTGACGACAAGGTGTGCGTCATCGGCGCGGGACAGTGGGGGTACACTATCGCCTACCTTATCGGCAAGAAATTTCTCGAAGATTCTGATTACCGGCGACACAGCATCGTGGTATACGATACGCGCGAAGAGATTACGCAGGCGCTCAAGTATAAGGGCGTGCATCCGCAATTCTTCTTTGGGATGCAGCCGCCAAAGATCGTCTATCCGAAATTCTCGTACAAAGACGCAATAAGCGAATCGAAGGTGATCATTATTGCGACAACCTCGAAACAGTTCGATGATGTCATAGATAATATATGCAAGTACGCCTCCCGTGATCTCGACCTCGTGATCGCCACAAAGGGATTTTCCCACGAGACCGCAGAACTTTTGCCCGTCGTCGCGCGCCAAAAAGTGGAGAAGGCAAAGCTTGCACACGAGGTGCATATAGCCGTGCTCTCGGGTGCCAACATCGCTTCAGAAGTCATACAGGGAGAGGTCTGCTCAACTCAACTCGCGGGCGAGAACCCGGAACGCGTTGCGAAATTGCAGAAACTTCTCGAAAACCCGCGCTTTGTCGTCCATGCCTCGACTGATCCGATTGGCGTTTCCCTGGCCGGCGCCGCCAAGAACCCGTATTCCACAATCTACGCCGCCGCAAAGGCGTTCGGGATGGGAGAGAATTATCTCGGCGAATACATGCTGGCAGCGACCGAAGAGGTAACCCGCCTTGCGAAGGCGCTTGGAGCAGACCCGAAAACCATCGCCGAAAGCCGCGCCTGGTGGCCCGATCTCCATGCCACCGCCATGGGCGGACGCTCGAGCAAGTTCGGCACCATGCTGGGCCAGAAGAAGTCGGCCCGCAAGGCAATGCAGGCGCTCTCCGATAAAAATGAAACGGTCGAGTCCTTCGATTCGATTGCCAGCCTGTACCGGCTCGCCCATAAGATGAGTGTAAAGATGCCGATCGTAGAATTCGGGTTCCAGATGATTCGCGAGGACACCGAACCGACGAAAGAACGATTCGAAAAAGCGATTCTGCAGCAGCCCGGGCCTGAAGTCTGATCCAGCTCGTTTTCACATTGCTATCGCAGCCCAAACTCTGAATCCTGCGTCGTTTCGAGCTATACGGAAATTAATTGGGGACATGATGCTTCATCGTGTCCCCAATTAATTTCTCTATCCATGGTGCAAACGGGTAGTACATCAGCGGTCCAGCTTCCTCTCATACCGGCGAACTTGATATCTCCCTTTTGCGTCCTCTGGCCCCGAAATGCACTCAATTCCCATTTGCCAACCTCGCGAAGCGTGTGCTAGAATTAGGAACGGTTCGCTCGAAAACAGGGCGGCCGCCTGTTGGCTCAGCAGCATGGCCCTGAAAGGAGGCAGAGGATGAAAGTCGATTTCAGCAGTGGCGAAATCCTCATTTATGATTTCGATGAACTCGAAGCTTATCGAATCGGGCGAAAGATGGAAGAAGACGGCATCTACTTTTATTCCCGCATGAAGGATGAGGTGCTCAAGCCCGAGATCAAGGATGTGATCGAGATGTTGATCGCCGATGAGCGCAAGCACCTTGATCTGTTTCAGGAAAGAATAGACGAATGCGCACACAAACAGGGGATAGAGGACGACGGTGAGACAATTGCCGATATTGTGGATTCGAAGGTGATGGACGTCCTCAAGGATTCCGAGCGCGTGGCCGACATTTTATGCAATTCGCAGGAAGCTCTCAAATTGGGGATGTCCGTCGAGGCTCGCTCGATCGCGTTCTACAGCGAAATTCTTAAGAACACGCAGGATCCGAGCGGCCACGCCGCCATCGAAGAACTCATACAAGAAGAAAAAGAACACCTTGGTAAGCTTGAGGGACTCTTAAAGAAATAGAAACATATTCTCAGCCACGAATTACAGGAATCCCAAAGGCGTAGAGTAGCACGGCATAGCCGCAACCAAACCGTTTTTCACCACAGAGCCACAGCGCGGCATAGCCGCAACCAAAACATTGGCGACGGGTACA
>CAYZZY010000094.1:0-10485 GCA_964482745.1 uncultured bacterium | reverse complement strand
TCGGCCGTCGCATGCCCCATCTGTACAACCATGCTTTCCGAAGCTGCAAAGACAGAGGGGATAGAAGAAGAATTGAAGGCCATGGATATTTCCGAGATCGTTGTGGAAACCGTGTGATATGGAGCAATCTATCGAGACCAGGAGAGCAGATTTCGCCAATCAAATCTGAAGGCCTGAATCTAAAGCCAAACCGTTCAAACCTTGACTTTTTGAACCCCCAAACTTCCACTCATTCGGTCGTCTAAACATCGCTCTCAGAGAAAGATGGCTGCGTTTTCAAGTCTTTACGCCCAAATCGATTGCTTCTGCTCTCTCCGCCACCCATTCTGAAACAAGAAGTGCCAACATATCCGGGTCAAAACCTTATCCGCCGTCTCTTCCATTCTTCGAAGCCTCCGTGGTGGCAAAACTGCCTTGATAACATGTGTCCTGATGATATATGCTTTGTGAAAAGCGCACCAGGGGCTTTCCCCGCCCTGGTTCAGTTTTATGTCAGATATATGGAGGTAAGACCATGAAGAAAGAAGCCAGGGTTCATCCCATGATTGAGGATGGCGATATCTTTCTCGCAGCCGGCGTGTATGACGCCCTGTCCGCCAAGCTGGCGGAGCGAGCGGGATTCCATACCGTTGTCGTGACTGGATACGGAGTTTCGGCCTCACTGTTGGGGGAGCCCGACTTCGGCCTCATGACGCAAAGCGAATTGATCGATGCAGCGCGCAGAATCTGCAACGCCGTTAAGATCCCGGTGTCGGTGGACGGCGATACGGGGTACGGCGGGGCATTGAATGTCTTCCGATTGGTCAAGGCATTAAAAGAAATGGGGGCTCGCGGGGTTCTCCTGGAGGACCAGGTCTGGCCGAAACGATGCGGACACATGAAGGGAAAGGACGTCATCCCGGCCGAAGAACACGTGCAAAAGATCTATGCCGCAGTCGAAGCTCGCGGCGATTATGCTCTGATGATTACCGCCCGCACCGATGCGCTGGCCGTGCACGGACTGGATGAGGCTATCCGGAGGGCCAACTTATATAAGGAGGCCGGAGCCAATCTGATTTTTGTCGAGGCCCCGAGAACAGTGGACGATCTGCGCGAGATCGGCCGGCAGGTACCGCCTCCTCTTGTGGTGAATTGTATCGAAGGCGGACAGACACCAATCCTTTCTCTCGAAGAATACAAAGAACTCGGCTTTATTGCCATCGGCTATGTGTTGTCCGGCCTCTACGCGGCGGCGAAAGCCATGGCTGACGTCTATGCCTGCCTTCGCGAGCATGGCACTTCCGAACCCATGCGCGAACGCATGATGGATTTCAATGAGTTCGCCGATGTAATCGGGCTTGCCGAAAAATATGAGTTGGACGACCGCTTTCGCGCATAATCGATTGAGTTCTCCTACGGGCACGGTCGCACCCAAAAATTGACTAAGACAATCATGCTTTGTTGTCGCAAGAGGTTTTCTGACCCATGATTGGCAACCTGGAGTTAAAGCGCAAAATCGGCCTCGCAATGCTTGTGGCGGGCATTGCACTTGCACTGGGGTGCCATCTGCTGGGCAGTTGGGACCTTCTGCGGTATGAAGGAAGTTGGCGCTCTCTCGCCTCCGATAAGTTCGACTATGATATCCCATACTACGACGCTCAACCGAAAGCCCCGGAAGCAGGGAGGGTTGTCATCTATCCCGGATGGGCCGGGGGCGTTCATACCTATTTTCCTCTTGCCATTTCACTTCTGCGTTCCGGGTATGCGGTTCGGCTTGTAGCGCGA
Source organism: uncultured bacterium (assembly GCA_964482745.1). Lineage (GTDB taxonomy): Bacteria > Abyssobacteria > SURF-5 > SURF-5 > SURF-5 > CAYZZY01. The sequence continues at coordinate 8,721 of CAYZZY010000094.1, read as the reverse complement.
TCCGGCTCACCGAGTTCAAGCGCCAGGATGAACTATACGTCCCACGATATTGAATCGATGGAAGCCACCCGCCCTTTCTTTTCGGCCCGACCCGACGTGCCGCATTTCCTGATAGGCCATAGTGAAGGAACGCGCTATGCACTGCAGATCGCCCGCGAGATCTCTTCGGTTGACGGTGTGATCCTGTTGGCGACCATTGCATCCTCGATGGACGCAAAACAGCCGGCAAACGTTTTGATACTGGTCGCCGAGAATGATTTTGCAAATGTAAAGCAGGCGACCCGTTTCGCTCTCATGAATGGGACCGGGTTGAAGCGTCCGGGGTACGGGCAGGCCTATGGGAGCGCTGAGAAGGGGACGGCGAGAATGGTGAAGGAAATGCCGGGGACCGACCACCTCAGCGTCGCACTTGTCGATGCATCTCACCGCACCATCTTGAGCTGGTTGAACCAAATCAGCGGAAATCCAAATGATAGGATTCCCGCTCATAACGCGGCGAAGTTCCTTGTACTGGCCGTCTGTGCTTTTCTTGGCGCTGCCGTGGCTGTGATCGGCATCGGCTTGCTTTTTGCCCGGACCAATCCGGGCTCCGATGAAAAAGGAATGCCGGCATGGGCTATGATAATTCTGCTTTTGGCCGCCTGGGGGCTTGCAGCCCTTTTGGGCAACTCGGTTCCCTTTGTTCGCCGCATTCCATTGCTGATCTATGGAAGGATACTTGTCTATTTCGCCGTAGCGTTGGTTCCCCTTATGCTCGTCGCCGTGATCAGGCCGCGACTGGGAGCCGGGATACCCCGAGGACCGTGGAAAGCCCGTGCGGCATTGCTTGTGGTATCATTAACACTGCTTTTATTCGATCGCTGGCTGGTGAGCGTGGTTCCCGCGGGTGGCCGTCTGGCATGGTTTCTCGTCGCGGCGATCGTTCCCGGATGCTACTTTCTCTGCGAAGAATTCTTTCGCCGGAAAATACAGCGCGCCACCGACTGGCAGACGGGCTTCGCCCTGGGACTGGCCGGCAGCTTCATCGCCGCGTTATCGGTCGCCGGTGCGGGTTTTTTTGTGGGATCGATAGATATAGGACAATATTTGATTATTGCATCGGCAACCCTGTTTGTGGTTTTGGCCGCATGTGAGATTCCCGCCACCTGGTTGTTTGCAACGACCGGCGACTGGCTGCTCTCGTGGTGGGTCAGGGTCAGCATCTTTAACGGATTTATTGTCGGGCTCGTTCCCTTTTTAAGTGAAATCGAACTCCGCCAGATAATCAAGTGAATCTCATGGCGATTCACGACATCAGGAGGAAGGCATGAGAACAGTTTTGGAAACCGAGAACCTCAGGGTGATCTTTAGCGGGCCCGGGAGGCGAAGGCAGATCGTTGCAGTCGATGACCTCTCGCTTTCCGTTAAGGAGGGTGAGGTCGTCGGTTTTATCGGACCGAACGGAGCGGGCAAGACGACAACAATCAAAGTGTTCATGGGTTTCATCTTCGCGACGAGCGGAACCGCGCAGGTTATGGGCTACAAGGCCGGTTCGAAAGCCGCAAGGAGCCGCACGGGATACTTGCCCGAAGTGGCCCTGTATTATCCTTTCCTGACGGCGGAGGAAATATTGAAGGTTTACGGTAAGCTGCAGGGAATCCGGAACAGTGAACTGAAGGGAATGGTTCCGCATCTTATCTCAAAGGTTGGATTGGAGGGTTTTGAGAAACTGAAGTTGAGGGATTTCTCCAAGGGCATGCTTCAGCGTATCGGCCTGGCACAGGCAATAATGGGAGACCCCGACCTTCTCATTCTTGACGAGGTGACGTCGGGACTCGATCCCGTGGGCCGCCGCGATTTACATGACATCCTGAAGGACTATAAGAAGAGAGGGAAAACCGTGTTCTTCTCGTCGCATGAACTCTCGGAAGTCGCGAAACTGTGCGACAGAATCATATTGGTCAACAAGGGAAAACTGATTCACGAAAAACCGCTTCACGAGATTCTGGAATCACGCAAAACATACACCTTGACAGTCAAAGTGGACGGCGCCTTGCCGGCTCTGCCTGCCGAAGTTCTGGTGCGGGAGGGCGGGGACAACCTGTATGAGCTGGAAACACAATCCAGCCAGATGCAGCATGCATTGCTGCAGCAACTCCAGCGATCCAGCATCCGGATACTTGATATGGAAAGCAAGGAGGCCTCGCTGGAAGACTATTTTGTGGAGGCGGTTGGTCATAAGACTGCATAAGCATTGTTTCCGGGCAGACGGCGCATGACAGAAGCCTGAATCGTTGAATGCTCTTTTGGAGGTTACACAGTGGGAAATGTTGTAGGTTCAAAGGAACTGACCATTGGATGGGTTTCATTACTTGAAGCCATCCGGCGCAAAGACATCTATGTAATGCTGTTATTGTCCGGAATCCTCATTGTGGTGACCGGTCTTTTTAACGCTTTCGGGGTGGCCGAACTCCAGAAGTTTATGATTGACGTGAGCCTCTCGATCATCAATGCTTTCACGATTATTATCGCGGTACTCATCAGCGCGCGCCAATTGCCTTATGAGCTTGAACGCCGAACGCTTTATCCGATGCTGGCAAAGCCGGTCGGGCGATCTCAGTTCCTGGTAGGGAAATTTGTCGGCATAATGGCAATGTCTACGACCGCCCTGCTGATGTTCGCGGTCGTGGCAGGACTGATCTTTATTGGATTTGGCATTCCTCTGCGAAGCGTGTTTTTTCAATGCATCTATTTTCGATGGGTGTCTCTGCTTGTGATCGCCTCCATGACGCTCTGGCTCTCCCTCATCCTGACGCATGCCGCCAACGTCACCATCTCTTTAATGCTCTGTCTGGGAGCTTCAATGTTTGCAAGGACGATTCTGCTCGTTCATAACTCAGTGGGCCCATGGCAGCAGAAGCTTCTGGCCGCGGCATATTGGATACTTCCTCATCTCGACCTGTTTGATCTCTCGAAAAGGGTTGTGCACAACTGGGGTGCAGTCCCGGCATGGTCTGTACCCGCCATCACACTTTACGGGCTGATGTATGCGGCTATTTTTCTTGGTCTTGCCTATGTGCGCTTTCGCCGCCAGCCTCTGTAAAAAGGAAATGACAAAATGGGTTTGAGGAAGAAGTCCCTGGGCGCTCTCTCCTTTCTGGCGTGTGCGGTTCTTGCCGGTTATCTCTCCTTTATTCTGGAACCAGCCATTGGAGCATCCAGCTTGTACGGGGAAGAAGGAACTCGGGAAAGCAGCGAGTCCATCTCGCTGACATTAATGGGGCAATTCCGCATGCTCCTGGGGAATTATTTCTGGCTGAGGACGGATGACTATACACATTTCGGCATCCTTCACAATTCATACACTCGGGTGAAGTTGGAGAACAGTTTAGCCCAGGATTTTTTGACCGGCGGGCGTGGCGCTGCTCCAAAGGCCCGGGATTGGAGAGGCATTTTCAAGCATTTTGATTATATTCATCCGGTAAAAGGCATACATGGAGATCCCAGAGAGCTGCTTCCATGGTATCTTATGCAAACAAGGATAAATCCGTATGATACGGCCGCATACGTAAACGGGGCCTTCTTCCTTGCGGACCTCGCCAAAAATCCTGAAGAGGGCCTTGCTTTTCTCATGCAAGGCGCCCAGGGCAACCCCGAGAGCCCTGAAATACATCAGGCCATCGGCCGGCTTTATTATGATAAATGGAAGAAATATGACGAAGCGATACCGCACCTTGAGAAGGCGATCTCTGCAGGCAAAGAAATGCAAGATCGTGATGAAGCAGAGGACGAAGCAATTGCGGATGCCTATCTTTTCCTGGCCCGGGCCTATCGAGACAAGGGTGAGCTTGAACGTGCGCTCCTCGTGGCAGAGGAAGGTGTGGTCGAATACCCTGAAAATGCTCTTGTCGCCACGATTCATCGCGTCATCAAAAATGACATGAAAAATCAGGGCGAATAAGATATACTCCTTGAGGTAAATCGGCGAATAAGAAAAGATCATAGTCAGGCATGGATTCTGTATTGAACAGGACATTATATGGCATTACGATATAGAGGAGACTGCTCATGAGCGTTGACTTCGAGGCGATACGAAAGCTTTTCCCCATCACGGAGAACTTTGCATATTTCCTGGCGAACGCGAAATCTCCATTGCCGAAACCGGTTATGGATGCCGCGCATGAGATGATCGACTCGCTCGGAAATCTCGGTGTCATTCCCATGGCGCTTTCAAAACCATTAATAGATGAGACCCGCGAGAAAGTCGCCAGACTGATCGGCTGCAATGTCGACGAAGTCGCCTTCAACCGCAACACGGCCGAGGGAGTCCTGTGGCTGGCGCATTCGATGCCGTGGGAGGAGGGCGATGAAGTGCTCCTGACTCGTCGCGATTATCCTTCTCTGGTGTATCCGTTTCAGGCACAGCAGCACTATGGAATAGAAGTCGTCCTTGTTGACCAGGAAGATCGCCGCATCACGCCAGAGGCTATTCAGAAGGGAATTACGGACCGCACACGCGTGGTTGCCGTCAGTTGGCCGCAGTTCGACACCGGACAGCGCTGCGATTTGAAAGCAATCTCCGAAATCTGCCACGAGCGGGATATTGTGTTCTTTGTCGATCCGATCCAGTGTCTAGGCTCCATCAGACTCGATGTGCGTGAGATGGATATCGATTGCCTGTCTGCCGGAGCCCAGAAGGGCCTCCTCGGGCCCCCGGGCCTTGGTATCTTCTATTGCCGCAAATCGCTACTGGAGAAATTACGCCCTGTTCACGTTGGATGGGGCAGCGTTGAAAAGGGAGATGAGGTCGAATACGACAATTCTTCCTATGAGGCAGAACCCATCCTGGGTGCAAGCAGGTACGAGGAGGGTTGCCGAAACCTGGTGGGCATAGCGGCCTTGAACGCCGCGCTCGACTTCATTGAAGAGATCGGCATCGATAATATAGAGCGGCAACTGAAGAAAGTAACAGACTACCTCTGCGATCAGGCCAAGTCAAAAGGATGCGAGATCACAAGTCCCCGCCAGAATGATGAGTGGTCGGGAATCGTGCTCATCAGGTTGCCGAAACAGGACCCCTACCAGCTCAAAGGAGAACTGCAGGACCATGGAATCCTCGCATATGCCATGCGCGACTGCCTGATTCTGGGACTCAACTTCTACAACAATGAAGAAGACGTCGACCGGCTTATGGCACACATTGAGGCAGGATAATCTGGAAGCCTAAAACAATATAAGAAAAAAAGGAGAAAGAGTTATGGGTACATATAGCGGCAAACTACTGGAAGTCGATCTTTCATCCGGCAAAATTTCTACGCGCACGCTCGATGAAAAGCTCCTGAGCGACTACATCGGCGGAAGCGGACTCGCGGCGAGACTGTTTGTGGACGACGGCGTTCCACCCGGCTGCGATCCGCTGGGACCCGACAACAACCTCTACATCGTCACCGGCCCTCTGTGCGGCAGCGGACTGCCTGCCACGCCTCGCTTCAGCGTCGCCGCAAAATCTCCTTTGACCGGAATATGGGGAGAAGCCAACAGTGGAGGCTACTTCGGCCCCGCGCTCAAGTTCGCAGGCTGGGACGGCATAGTCGTTCGCGGCCAATCAGATAAGCCGGTCATGCTGGTCATCGAGGATGAAAAGGTTGAGATTCAAGACGCAGCCGACCTGTGGGGCAATGACACCTATGAAACCGCGGATGCAATTGCCGAGAGATTCGAGGGCAAGCCGCAGGCCAGACATATCTGCATCGGACCTGCAGGCGAAAACCTGGTGAAATATGCCGCCGTCTGCGACGGAAAGCATAATTACGCCGGCCGCACCGGATTGGGCGCTGTTATGGGTTCGAAAAAACTCAAGGCCATCGTCGCCAGGGGAAGCACTAAGCTCCAAGCCGCCGATGCGGACGCGTTCACTGTTCTCCGGAAAAGCGTTCTGGACAAGATCAACGAAGCGATGGTCCCGATGGCTATTAAGATGATGGGAACGAACGCGGGATTAGTCATCGGCATGAATATGGGAGACGTCCCCACAAAGAACTGGACGGTTGGGGAAGATGGCGATCTCGCCCAAAGCCTGAGTTCGATGGTGATGAACGAAAAGTATCTCACCAAGGGATCTGCATGCTATGGATGTCCGATCGGCTGCAAACGGAATGTAAAAGTCGAGGAAGGCCCTTACACGATGGAGGGCGCGGGACCCGAATACGAAACGATGGCATCATTCGGAACAATGTGCATGATTTCCGATCAGGCCGCCGTGAATAAGCTGAACGATCTCTGCAATCGCTTCGGGGTCGATACAATCTCGACAGGCAGCACGGCGGCGTTTGCTATTGAATGCTATGAGACCGGCATCCTGACCGATGCCGACACAGACGGCCTCAAGCTCAATTGGGGCAACGCCGACGCGGTCATCGAGCTTGTGAAGAAGATCGCCGCGCGCGAGGGCATCGGCGATACGCTGGCCAACGGCAGCCGTGCCGCCGCAGTGAATATCGGGAAAAGCGCAACCGACCTGACGGCCGAGGTGAAAGGCATGGAGGCGCCTATGCACGACCCGAGGGCGTACCACGGATTAGGGCTGGCGTACGCAATGTCGATCCGCGGCGCGTGCCATCTCTCACACATGGACCTGATGGCGGAACAGGGCCGATCCCCGATGCCCGAGGTAGGCTTGACTGAAGTCCTCCCGGCGCAGTCGAGCGAAGGCAAGGCGAAGATCGTATGGACAACGGAGAATCTTGGCGCGATGATGCAGGCGACCGGCCTCTGCAACTTCGGCATGTCGGCACTCGAATTCGGGGATCTAGCGGATATGCTTAATGTAACGACCGGCCGCAATTACACCGTGCAGGACCTGCTCGCTATCGGCGAACGCCTATGGCTGCTGAAACGCTCGATCTGCAACATGATGGGCGTGACGATAGACGATGACAGGCTCCCGAAAAAAATGCTCACCGCCGCCGAGGAAGGCGGCGCGGCGGGATCGGTTCCCGATATTGAGATGATGATGAAAGAATACTATGATATCCGCGGCCTTGACATGAAGGGCGTGCCAACGAAGGAAACTCTTGTCGCCGCGGGTTTGGCTGATATCGTGGAAAAGCTGTAAATTTAAAGGCCTGCTAACGATAGGTCTTTACTGTATCGATCATTGCCTTGATGTTCTCCAGAGGAGTCTCGAGGGCAACTTCGCACCCCGCGGAAAACATATAATTGGGCACATCGCGCATGCTGTCCAATAGCTCCCTGGTGGCCTGTGCCGATTCCTCCGGAGTTCCATTGAGAAGCGGGCCCACCGGATCCAGATTGCCGATGATGGCAACATCACGGGGAACCCTGGAGACGATCGCCGGCAGATCTACGAGCGTGTCCAGGCTTATTCCCTGCACTCCGGTCTCGCACATCGGCTCGATTATGTGGGAAGTCTTGCCGCAAATGTGGAGAACCGCGGGGATATCCAGAGCTTCCACAACCCGTTTGGTGTAAGGAGCGGAGAACCTTTCGTATTGCTTGCGCGAAAGCAGGCCGCTGGTCGGATCTCCTATGTAGACGATGTCGGCTCCCGCTGAAGCCATTGTCTGCGCCGCCATAATCGATATAGTGGTGCAGAATTCCAGAAGCCTCTCCACAAATTCCGGATCCCTTATCGTCTTCTTGGCCAGCGGTTCCAGGCCTGCCAGGATGGCGGCCATGGAAAAGGGCCCTCCTCCGAGAAACAACCTGAAAAGAGTGAAGCGCTCCTCCATTAAGCTGAAAACTTTGAAATTATTTATGATTCGTTCGTGCATCTGAAGTCCGGATTCCTCCAGGCGGGCAATATCATCCAGGTCTTTGACCGAATGTTCCGTTACCGTGGCGACGGAGTCTTCGTGGATTTTCACTTCGCAGCCGTAGCTCTGGGCGAATGCGGAGATGTCGGGAACACATGAGAACGCAAACTCGGTCCGGAGCTTATCGGCGGTGTAACTGAGGGAATCGAAGGCGATCTCCGGATCTAATATGTTTTCTCTCAGCTTTGTATTGTTCAACCTCGCCATGACGATGCCGACAAGCAGAAAGATCATCCGGCGTTCGGCAATCTGCATGATATCGACCAGCTTCATCCCGCGCAGCGTTTCCAGAATAGTGAGCCCCAGTGGTCGGAGTTCTTTTTGGCAGCCGATCCAGACAAACATGTCAATGAGCGGCTCGGCATCTTCACCCGCTTCCCGTTTTTTTATCCATTCCTGAAGTTTGGCCGTTTCCGGTCTGGAAGAATTCTCCTGTGTCCACTTTCCGATCTTATCGATAATTACCTTTGACTTTTCCACATTAGTTCCGACGTCTTTTTCATCCATGTCCGCCTCCACTGGAAATACGGATCTGCGTTTTCCGATTGGCTTCTAATGTCGAATTATTGAAGAGGTGGCTGTGCTCAACGTCCCGAATGATCCTGAATAAGATTAAACCATTTGTCTGAGGAACTCAAGGATATTTCCATCTGGAGACCATCGCAGAGGTATGGCAATATCTGCAGAGGCATAAAAAAACACATTTGACATTTACAGAGAGGACACATATTATAAAGCATATACGTGGTGATGAACTATGACCCGGCTTATACAGCTTATGTAAACCAGAGCGCGCCGGCAGGAAAATTTGATGAACGTATTTGAAGAATTCAATCGCCTGATGAAGGAGCTGGAAACGCATAAGGTGCGATATGCCCTTGTTGGAGGAGTGGCAATGGCATTCTAT
>CAYZZY010000093.1:0-10575 GCA_964482745.1 uncultured bacterium | reverse complement strand
GTATTTTGTTTACCTTGTCGGCATCTTTCTGCTTGAGGTCGAGGATATCTTTGAGTGCCTCGCCTATATGAGGGATGTATTTTTCTATGTAGGTTCTTTTTGTGTGTTCCTCGGCTTCGCGCTTGCGTTTTCTCAGGTGTTGGCCCAGCTTGCGACCGCACTCCTGCAGAGCGAGACGCATTTCCTTTAAGATTTCCGGATAATGCGCGATCGCTTCCTTGCTCTCCGATGTGAACGGCACCCACACCGACGCGACATGCACCATGATCGCAACCGGGCCCTGAGGAAGCGAACTTCTCGATTGCTGCAGGCCGTATGACCGCCAGTTCGTCGTCACCACCGACTTGTGGATAGCACACGCCGACTGCTGGTAGAGCAGGGGAACGCGGTTGGCAAACCGCATGACGGTGGCCAGGCCTTCCGCTCCCTCCGCGCCGGCGTTGCCGTATGCGATACCGCATTCGATCCTGAACGGGTTGCCCCGGTAGACCGAAGGCGGGCGGGTGCACGCCGTGTAGAAGTCGGCGTCGATAACCTGTCCGAGTCCTTTTATTATCAGGTCCTCACCGATGGGAACCACGCAGTCCGAGGGCGGGCTCATGATCTTGGTTTGATTGATGGCAGCGTAAAGGTTGTCGGCATCATTGCGCGCGATCCGTGTCGGGTTTGCCCGTTCGCTCAGTCCCGAGCGTTCGCATATCTCTTCGACGATGCGGGGAGTGACCCTGGAAAAATCGCCTTTCAGGAATGCGCCAAGCGAACGGTTCTTGGTCTCCTTGAGCATTCTTATGAGAACGCCCAGTTCGATTCCGTAAGGATGCGGCTTAATGATTTTCGGCTGCGGCGGCAGTTCCTTCGTCGCGCGCGGATACTCGGTGGTTTCTCCGTCGGGGCTGACATATTTGAGTGTGACGTGCGGGTTCGCAACAGCCGTCTGGTCGAGGTATCCCTCGACCGATTGGCGGCCTCGCTGGTATTTCGCCTCGAGTTCTATATCGACCTGCGTGCCTTGCGGGAATTCAACCTCGATCTCCATATCCTTGATTATCTCGGGGCGATTTTTGCGGGTGTCGATTTGTATTTCGTAATAGTGCGCGCTTTTCCTGGGCGACGTGCGCGAGATGATCTTGACCGACTTGCCCGTGGTAATGAGCCCGTACATGCCCGCCGCCGAGATGCCGATGCCCTGCTGTCCGCGCGCCATCCTCATGGTGTGAAACTTCGAGCCGTACAGCAGCTTCCCGAAAATATTGGGAATCTGTGTTTTTAATATGCCTGGCCCGTTATCTCTGACGGACACTATATGACGACCGTTCTCGGTGTTACTTATGACAACCTCAACCTCCGGCAGGATACCCGCTTCCTCGCAGGCATCGAGCGAGTTGTCCACCGCCTCTTTGACGGTTGTGAGCAGCGCCTTCTTGGGATTGTCAAATCCGAGCAAATGCCTGTTCTTTGCAAAGAATTCCGAAACCGAGATCTCACGTTGTTTCTTCGCGAGGGTTACGGCGGTTTCTTTTTGTTTTTCGGCTTTTCGCGCCATATCGACTTCCTTTGGGAACAAATTTTAGATACAACACAAGATACTGTGCTATCATGCGCAAGGCTACACAATCTACAGGATATATTGTATCAGGCCGGGAAGGCTTTTTTCAAGCAGGGTGCGGCTGAATTTCCCCGATTCTCCAATAAGAGAAAAAGGCGGGGTGTGGCGCCTGGATGGATATTCGATCCCAATTACAGCTTCTAAAGATATGAAAGGGAGCATTTCAACGCAAAGGGTCGCAGACCCGAGACGCAAAGAACGCAAAGAAAAGTATCAACCCAAAAGATGGCACAATGCTATATCCTGAAGGTGTGTAGGGGCGGCCCCACGCGGCTGCCCGATGGCGCTATCGGTAGCTATAGTATCCCTCCCTTCCTCATGATTTTGAGAATTCGGGGAATTAATGATATAATGTTGCTCACGTTTGCGCGGGATGTCGCCTCGACCCCGAAGAATAAAGACAACCGCGCACCCTCTTAGGGACATTCACGAAATTGCTGAGTTAAGAAAAGGAGTGGTTACTTGATGGAGACCATTACTCAGGCCCTGAAGGCAGGACAGGGAGCACTGTCAGAATATCAGTCGAAGCAGCTCCTGAGCGCTTATGGTATTCCCGTAACGCGCGAAATGCTGGTAAAAGATAAAGACGCCGCAATCGCTGCGGCCAAGGAATTAGGATTTCCGGTCGCATTGAAGGCGTGCTCGCCCGAGCTGACCCACAAGACGGAGAAACAACTCATTGCCCTGAAACTGCGCGACGAAAAAGAGGTGGCCGAGGCGTTCGACGACCTTTCCGGACGCGCCGGCGATTCGCTGGATGGAATCCTCGTGCAGGAAATGATATCGGGCAGTCGCGAGCTTGTTGTGGGCCTGCTGAGAGACGAACAGTTCGGCCCGTGCGCGATGCTCGGACTTGGCGGCATATTTGTTGAAGTGCTGAAGCAGGTGACGTTCCGCATCGCCCCGCTCGAGGAGCGCGACGCGCTTGAAATGATGGATGAATTGCCTGGAAAAAAGATCCTTGACGCCTTCAGAGGCGAGCCCCCTGTCGACCGCGACGCCCTTGCGAAGATTCTTATCGCGATTGGCAATATCGGCATGGAACAAGATGCCGTCAAGGAAATCGACATCAACCCGCTCATCATCTCCGGCGACAAGCCGGTTGCGGTGGACGCGCTGGTGATTCTGGGCGAATAGGGCATTTATTCGGCGTACCCCGCCCGTTTTACGGGAGCCCTTACTGATCAAGGGATGCGAAGGGGACTGTCCCCATCTACGGATGACAAAGGATTTGTAGAATGGGGGCTGCACCCGGAACCCCGGACAGTCCCCGGCAGAAGCCCCGATCCTGCGCCGTTCCTTTTCTGTCGCTTCCCTGTTCAATGGAGAAAGACTATCTATGTCTGAAATACTTGAAAAGTTCAGGCCTCTTTTCAGCCCGCGTTCGATCGCCTTTATCGGCGCGTCGAACACGGTGACGAAATGGGGATTCCTCATACTCTTTAATCTGCTCGAGGGCGGATACAAAGGTAAAGTGTATCCGATAAACACGCGCGAGGAGGAAGTCGCGGGCATCCGCGCGTATCCGAGCGTGCTCGACGTGCCCGATGAGATCGACCTGGCGATAATAGTTGTCCCGCCCGTCCATGTCGTGCCGGTGATAAAACAGTGCGTCGAGAAACATATTCCGGCGGGTGTCGTTGTGACGGCGGGTTTCGGCGAGCTTGGGGAGGAAGGAAAAGAGATAGAGCGCGAGATGGTGCGCGCCGCAAAAGCCGGGGGGATGATGCTCACCGGACCTAACTGCGCGGGCGTCATGAGCGTCAACTCGAGCAGCCTCTACGCTATCATGCCGCCGTTTTTTCCCGGGCCGGGCCACCTCTCGATCACCTCGCAGAGCGGCAACGTCGGCGCTTCGATGCTGAGATTCAGCGTTGACCGCGAGATGGGATTCAACAAATTCATCAGCACCGGCAACGAGGCGGATCTTCATACGGAAGACTTTATCGAATATTTTGGCGAGGATCCGGAGACGCACGTTATTCTTTCATATGTTGAGGGCGCGCACGACGGGCGCAAGTTGTTTGATGTCGCCCGGAGAGTGACGAAGAAAAAACCGGTGATTATGCTCAAGTCGGGCCGCACGTCGGCGGGCGAGAGCGCCGCACGCTCGCATACCGGCTCCGTCGCGGGTTCCGATGGCGTTTTTGATTCGATGTGCCGGCAGGCGGGAATAACGCGGGTCGAAGACATCGAGCAGATGTTCGACACCGCCAGGACAATGCAGCGCCAGCCGCTCCCGAAAGGGAATCGCGTTGCCATCGTGGCCGCCGGAGGCGGTTGGGGAGTGCTCGCCGCCGACGCTTGCACGCGAGTGGGGCTGGACGTCGTGAAACTGAAACCGGAGACGCTCGAGATCCTCGATGAGATCCTGCCCGAATGGTGGAGCCGAAACAATCCCATCGACCTGGTCGCGGGACTTCGACCCGGCGATTTTATCGATTGCATCGAGACCATGCTTCGTTGCGATTACGTCGACTGTGTTCTGGCATTAGGCGGAATCGGTTTTTCGACCGCGAGGGCAAAGGATTTCGAGACGTCGAAACTTGCCGAAAGATACAATCTCGCCAAGTTGTCTCAGTTATTCATCCAGAGCGATATTGATACCGCGACGGGAATTGTCGAATTGATAGACAAGCATGGCAAGCCTGTTGTCATAGCCTCCGAAACAGTGATCGGCTCGCGCGTGAATCAGAATCCCGCGATTCTGGCGTTGGAAGAGGCGGGCGTGATTGTGCTGCCTACCCCCGATAGGGGTGCGAGGGTGCTTGCGCGATTGGCGGAACGAAGCCAATATTTGCGAAATGGGCATAAATAGAATCCTGCATTCGAGGGCTCGACGCTGCGCCTTTTTACATATATGTGAAGGAAGGAAAAGATGGTTCTAGTATTAACAACGACGGTAAGATATCTGACAAGTTTATTGAGAAGATTTGTGCACCCCAACAAGATCAAGGGGTATGCACGTCAATTTTTTCTGTAGAGTATCAGTTCAATCTCTCCAACGCTTCCTCTGCAGGAGCAAATGCGGGATCGATCTTGAGGGCGCGCTGCCAGCAATCCCGTGCGGCATCGCGATCGCCGCGCTCGAAATGAAGCGCTCCAAGGTTATAAAGCGGAATCGGATCCTTTCCTCCATACTTGACCGCCAATGTGTACTGTTCTACCGCCTGATCTTTAAGCCCACGCCGGTCATATATCTTCCCGAGATTTGAATGCGCCCGAAAGTGGCGGGGTTTCAGCTCGATAGTCTTCATATAGTGTTCCATCGCCGGTTCCACTTGCCCCATCCCCTCGTATGCCAGTCCGAGATTGTAATGCGCTTCGGCCGAGGATGGAACTATTTCCAGTCCTGCCAGGAATTGCTCGACTGCTCGCTGATGTTGCCCCATGACGAGAAGGACAAGCCCGAGATTGAATCTGCTGCGTGCTTCGAGATCGGGCGATGGAATGGAGGATCGTTTCCCCAAAATGCTCCTGAGCCATCCGGGGCCGGTATCGTTCAATACGCCGGCAGGGGCGAGCGGTTCAAGATAATCCCGGGATATGTCGATCTCATGTTTCGCGATCACCTCCATGTTTTCCCGGCTTCTCTTGAGGAATACCGCCGCCATCGGGTCGAGGTATACCAGTGCCCACGGGGGTGAAAAATACATAATCGGCATCACGTAAAGCCCATCCTGTGAGACGTGCGAGATAATGGCCGCATTGAATCCGTACTTTTCGGAAAGCGCCGCAAAAGCATTGGGGTCATACATGGCCTTTTGATATTCAGAGAAGATCTCGGCCGAGTTCACTTCGAGGCGCGCATCGATGAACACCTTCTCCTGTGGATACATCTGCCATATGAACGCCCCGCCGATGTCCATGTTGTTGAAGAATGGGCCGCGCAATCCATTGTCCTTGACAAAATCGAATGCGCCGACCGCAAAAGCCCGCTCCTTGAATCCGAATCCGAATCTCTCCGGCCTCCTGTCCGCAATGTAGTATCGGTTGGTCACAACGCTCCAGGTCTGAACGATTGCCACGAGCGCAAGAATCACGCATCCGGCAGACTGAAGACGGCGAATCCAAGCCTTGTATCTGCCATTCCGGATTTCCTCTGACCGGACGAAAAGATTGCTCGCGTGGTCTACCGCAAGCGGCAAGATCGCAAACACATACACGGGAACACTGCGCCGGGCGCTCAACGCGAGATAGCCCATGCCGGCGAGGACAATAAAATGGCTCAGTTTCAGGTTCTTGAAATCAAGCACGAGCGCGCCCGCGCTCAAAGCGAGAAAAACGGCGAAGAACTTCAACGGGAGCGTCAGGTTGTAGCTGGAAAACGGCGGTTGGAGTTCTGCAATCGAACGCGCGAACACATTCTCCATTCCACCCGCCTTCGTGAACAGGGTGAAGGGAAACAGGAACCCCTGGAGGCCATATGGATTTGCCAGGCACGCTATCGTTGAACCGATCAGAACGGAGATCAACGTTACCGCCTTTTTCGTCTGCACGGATGCGGTTTTGCTTTCAAGCTTTCTGGATGTCAGCGCCGACGCGATCTGCTGGGCCACGAAGGCGCCGATCAGGAATGGGCCGAGAATAAAAAGCCCCTGCATATTCGCCCAGAGCGCCTGCAGCGGAATCAATGCGAAAACAAGGCGATTACATCGACCTTGCTCGAATTTGACGAGTATCATCGTATAGGCGGCGATCATCAAATAGGTGAACGCCTCGGGGCGCGCAAGAAAACGGGAACTGGTCGCCATCAGGCCGAGCCAGAAAAAGAGCAGTGCGACAAAACGATTTTTCTCTTTCGGGCAGGCCGCCCAGAGCAGCGCGAAAACCGCGGAAAACACCGCGGTAAACAGGAGTGACAGGCCATACGAACCAAGGATGCTATAGGTGCCATACAGGATGACCTGGAACAACCAGTGGAGATCTATCCATTTGTTTCCGCCGGCTGTATACGAGTACATGTCTGCGTCGGGGACGGTCTTGCTTTCAACGATGAATTTCCCCGTGCGCAGGTGCCACCATAAGTCGGTGTCAATGATTTCATGCGTAAAAAGCGAAAGCCCGAGGAGGATGAGCACGACGAAGGCGGCCGTTGCCGCGATTTTCGCGGTGTTCGGGAATCCGGTTTGCCGGGTGTCTGAAGAAGTTGTTTCCATTAGAATGTGATTGCGTGAATCGACCGATTTTGCGGTGGGGTAGGGGACCGAAGCGATCTATTCCCCGGCGACTGGTTGCTGCGCCATGCCTCCCGCGGACCGGTCAGTCGACGAATCGATATTTTATCAGAGTCCAGATTGCCTTGACGCCGTCGATCCACTTTATCTTCTTTCCTTCCTGGATCGTGCGGGAATAATAGCTGATCGGGACCTCGTGTATCTTTATGCCTCTTTTCCCGATCTTGGCGGTGACCTCCGGCTCCCACTCGAATCCGTTTCCATTGAACTCGATGGACTTGATGATATCCGCCTTGAACACCTTATAGCAGGTTGGCTCGTCGGTGAGGCTGAGCCCGAAGAGGACGTTCGACATTGTGCTCAGGATCTTTGCGGCGAGAAGGTTGAGCGTATAACGGTGCCGGAAATTTTGTCCCAGAACCCTCGATCCGTATACGATCTCCGCCGTCCCATCGATAATCGGTTGCACGAGATCATGATAATCGGCGGGATTATATTCGAGATCGGCATCCTGGATGATAATGAGATCTCCCGATGCTTTCGAGATTCCGGTTCTTACGGCCGCGCCCTTGCCGGCGTTTTTGTCATGGAAGATAACGCTGACGTTTTCCATGTCCATGAATTTTTTCTGGAGGATTTGGCGGGTTCGGTCCGTGCTGCCGTCATCGACAATGATCACCTCTTTATCGATATCGACCGCAAGAACCTTGTCCAGTATCTCTTCGATGGTCGGCTCTTCGTTGTATACCGGCATGACGACTGACAGTTTCATTTCAAGGTGTCTCGCATTTCGGGGGCATACACCGGATCGCGGCAGAATCTGATTCGCTCAGGCCTGGCACAAGAAGAATCATTGATCAGAGATATCATTCGATTGGGATTGTTCCATCTCCTGAGACAGCAGGCAGGGGCTCGGCGCACCGTGCCCCTGCTCCTCTTTACTACTCACTTTCACAATTGTGAATTTCTGTCGGCATCTTCAAACAGTTTCTTCTGTAACTCCAACGAATGCAGACTGTATGTGATGACGGGGACTAAGGGGACTGTACCCATTTACGGAGCCCGTAGGGATCGTAGAATGGGGGCTGTCCCCGGCACTTCCAGGCTCTGATCTCGATAGCGGCGGGGGATCAGCCGCCGCCAACCAGCACCTCGATTCCCGCCTGCTCAAGTCGGGCCTTAATTTCCTCGATCTGCTCTTCCGTGAACTCTTCCACCCCCAGCGGCTCCAGCCGGGAGTCGATTCTCTGGAGCTTTGACTCGCCCATCTTGTGGTATGGCAGCAAATGGACCCTGTCCTGCCCGAATTCTTTCAGCAAATCGATAAGGCCTGCGATATTCTCATCCGTTGCCGTCATGCCGGGAACCAGCGGAATCCGAAAGACGAATTCCTTTCCGGATTCGACAAGCTTGCGCGCATTTGCGAGAATACGCTCGTTACTGAGACCGGTCAGGCGCTTGTGTTCCTCCTCGTTCACCAGTTTGAGGTCGAAATAGATAATGTCGAGATACGGCAGGAGATTCTCGAATCTGCTCCAGGAAAACACGCCGCAGGTCTCGATCACCGTATTCAGGCCGGCTTCCTCTTTGGCTGTCTTAAGGAACTCAAGCAGAAAATCGAATTGCAGTGTCGGCTCGCCTCCGGAAACGGTGACTCCGCCGCCGGATTGCTCATAGAACGGGCGATCACGCTCGACGACGTCGAGCAATGAGCGGATGCTGTGTTCCTTGCCGATGACCGTCAGCGCCTCGGCGTAGCAGATTTCGGCGCACTTGCCGCACCGGTCGCAAAGCTCCCTGTTGATGCGCCTGCCGTCTTCAAAAACAATGGCGTCCTTTGGACATACCTTCGCGCACTCGCCGCAGCCTATGCACTTGTTCGCGAAAAAAGCGACCTCGGGCTCCATGTCGAGCGATTCGGGATTCTGGCACCATTTGCAGCGGAGCGGGCATCCCTTGAAGAAGACGAGCGTGCGGATGCCCGGGCCGTCATGGACCGAGTATCGCTGGATATCGAAGATTGTGGCGGTGCCGTTTTTCAATGCGGTTTCTCCTTATAACAAGATGCCTCATGATAACATCCGGTCTGATTGAGCGTCAAGCGCGGCAGAGCCTAAACCAAAGACTGATTCTTGCCGCAGAGGGTCGCAGACCCGAGGCGCGAAGGACGCAAAGGAAAGGAACATTAAATCCGTTGATGCCGATTTCCCCTGCTATCAGCGGGGCAGGTGCGAATTTCATTCGCAATCTCCCCCTTTTCCAAAAGGGGATGAAGGAGGATTTCGTAAGGGCATGAGCCCGCCTCGACTTTAAACGGGGAAAGAAGTACCGTCATTTGCAAAGGCAATCGGGATTCTCAATGAAAGAGCGAGCCGCACAACATCCCGTGCGACTCGCCGTTGTCGAAATACTGAAGCCTTTCATTTCACATCAAGGACCGAGTTCGTCTGGCCGTGATCGCTTTTTTTCTTAGGATTCGCAGGGTCCTCGCGCCATTCACCGTCCACAATGAATTTGTACTCATACGTTCCGGGCATGAGAGGAATGGAGGTGTTCCACTCTCCATTCTCCTGTTTATTCAATTTATGTTGTTCCAACGGGCGCCAATTGTTGAACTCTCCTGCCACCAATATCTCGTTCGCATCAGGAACTGAATAGGAGAACAGAACGCGGGCTGGAAACTTCATGGGAGAATCAAACAGATTCGGGTCTGTCGTAATCTCCAGTGCCAGATCTTCGAAATCTCTGTGAGGACTCGAGAGGGGTGCATACCGTATAATGGGCAGCCCGCAGTTCCCTGCCTCTGTCAGCTTTACCGTCCTGCGGATCGGCGTGTCGCAAAGGATCTCACCGAAACCGTTTTTAAGTGTTGAGAGCATAGTCCTCGAAAGGTTGGTGCGCGGAGCATACATATTGGCCACAATGCGGGTGTTGACCGCATGGGCAGTATGCAAATCCACCATTTCGATGGTCTCCAGCAATCTGTCTATTCCCTGCAGTGAGAACCGGCTCATATCGATCGGAATAAGAGCCGCCCTGGCTATCCGAAGGACGTTCATCGATAAGAGTCCCACACTGGGGGGGCAGTCGATGATGCAATAGTCATAGGAAGGAATCACTTCGGCGATGCAGTTGCGCAACCTGTCTTCCCGGCCTTTGACGCCTGAAAGCTGCTGTTCTATGGCACAGAGCAGAATATTCGAGGGCGCAAGCCATAGATTATCGTCGGCCTCGATTATTGTCCGGGAGAACGGCGCCATGTCCTTTACATCATTTGTGAGAGCGTTGTACATGGTGACGCTCAGGTCATCAACATTGACTCCCAGCGCCATCGAGGCGTGCCCCTGAGGATCCATATCGACGAGTAATACCCGTTCGCCATTGGCAGCCAAACAAGCGGCCAGGTTTACAGCTATCGTTGTCTTTCCGCAACCACCTTTCTGATTGACCACAGCCAGAGCCCGAGCTTTCATGGTTTCAATCCCCCTCCATTTTGATGCGTTCCCATCTGACCGACGAGGCATCTATAGTAAAAGGGAAGCAACAGGGATCAACTCCATCGCCTATTCCCTGGGACTATTATACCATCACTCACGAAAAGAGTCAAAAGGAAAGCACAATATATAGGTATATCAGAGAAATAGAATACTATATATTGGGTGGCTTTGTATTGCGGCGGTGCTCCCAGGAAGTTTGCTTTATATTATTATGGACAATCATAGACATATTAAGACAAATATAGATTGTTATAAACATATATAGACAATATAATACAAATGCAAACAATGGCAT
>CAYZZY010000092.1:0-10657 GCA_964482745.1 uncultured bacterium | reverse complement strand
ATAATGATCAGGCATCTTGACATCATGTGATTTGAAAATGGCGATGAGCGCCCGGCTTAATCCTTTCATCGACTCACGCGCCTGTTCCAGGTCATCCGACTTCATATTTTCGGCCGCCGTCTTCAGCGCATCCAGTTGGCCTTTCAACATTTCAGTATCCGCATTTTCAGCGGCTTCGCCGGCGGCTCTTGCCAACTCTTTTGCCCTGTCATCGATACCCTCTGTCGAATCTGCCGCGAGAGCCTTCCAGATAGGCAGATACGCTTTGAGGACAGCATCGAGCGCCCGGATGGTTGCGGGGTCGTTCACCACAGGCTTCATCTCGTGTCCCGTATGATCCATTTTTTTCATGCCGGAGCCCTGATCCATATCTTTGGTCTGAGACCCTTGCTCCATCGTTTTCGTCCCGGAGCCCTGATCCACAGATTCCGTTTTGGGAGCGATCGTCTCACCTTTCTTTGCCATGAGCATCTTGTTTATGGCTTCTTTCAAATTGCTCTCCGAGTCGATGAGGAACTGGGATGAGGTGACTATCTTTTCGCCGCCTTCGAGACCCTCCAGTACCTGGTACCGGCCTCCACCTTGCAGACCAAGTTTCACATCTCTCGGTTCGAAGCGGCCGCCGCCGATATCGAGAACCACGACGTCCCTCTTCCCACTGTGAAGCACGGCCGTTCCTGGAACGAGGACCGCATCTTTAGCGGCGACCGGAGCAAAATTGACCGTCGCAAACATTTCCGGGCGCAGCTTCCCGTCCGTATTGGGAATTTCGATGCATGCCCTGATCGTCCTCGTTTTCTCGTCCAGGTACGGATAGAAGAAGAGCACCTTTCCAGTGAATACTTCTCCGGGATAGTAACTGATCTCAACTCGGGCTTCCTGGTCGACCTTGATCCAGGGCAATTGATATTCGTAGATATCCACATGGACCCAGAGGCTTGAGAGATCGGCCACTTTATAGAGATTCATGCCCGGCTTGACATACATTCCCTCAAGAGCCTGGTCCATTTTCTGCACAACGATGCCGGTGACGGGGGAAGCAACCGTGAGAGTTCTGGTGATCTCGCCGGTCTCCTCGAGATTTCTTATCTGTTCGTTCGATATGTCCCAGTAGAGCAATCGGCTGCGGCTTGCGGCAAGAAGGTCCCGGGCGCGTGCCTCGGCATCATCGAATCCGGTTCCCATCATCTTGTGACGGTATTTTATCGCACTGAGATACTCTTCTTGCGTGCTCACGAGGTCGGGGCTGTATATCTCAAAAAGCGGCTTTCCTTTCTCGACCCGCTCGCCGATGTAGTTGATATACACTTTCTCTATCCAGCCATCATATTTCGTTGTGATCCAGAAAACGTTCTTTTCGTTGTAGTCGAGGTTTCCAACTGTGCGGATATCGACTTTCAGGTTGCCGCGGCGCACCGGTTCGGATGTGACCCCGATGTTCTGCACGGTGGCCGGATCGATCCTGATGGCGTTATCCGCCGTTTCCCCGGCCTCGTCCGCATATTTCGGGAGCAGGTCCATGCCCATAGGCGATTTCCCCGGTTTGTCCATGATATAGGTCGGGTCCATGGGCGCGTACCAGTACAATACCTTTCTTCCGCCGCTGTCAGCCGGTGCGGCGCCTTCTTCTTGCGGCATCAGAGTCTGTTTCACGACATCGAAAAGGCCCACTTTCATTGGGTTGACAATGACAAACAGCGTAAGGCCAATCCCGATGATGAACACCACCAGGCCGGCGATCGCTGTGCCGGTTTTGCCGGAGTTGTCGGAAAAGGTGTTCGTCAGCTTACGTGCTGTCTTCAGTATTGTTCTTGACATCTTTATCCTCTCAGTATCCGCTTTATTCTCCGGGGGATTGTCCTGCCGGGAAGGCTGTCCCGATTGCGATCTCGATATCCGCCAATGCCTTCAAATAGTCTGCCCTCAACTTTGCGCGGGCAAGTCGAACACCGAGCAGGAAACGCTCGCTGTCGATCAGGTCCAGCGATTTCAATTGTCCTGTGGAATAGGCCGACACTGTGGATTCAAGCGCCTGCTCGGCCTGAGGGATGAGCACTTTCGCGTACAAATTCAACTGGTCGAACGCGGTCTCGACCCTCAGGACCCCATCGCGAATCGAGAATTCGATCGCGTTCTCGATTTTGTCATAGTTCCGTTCGCTCGCGAGTTTTATCTCTCTGGCCTCTTTTACACCGGACATAAGCTTGCCTTCCCATAGTGGAATATTGAATCCAAACATTATGGAGTAGGCATCGTCGCCGTTATCCTCCGGCGGAATGAGCTTTCCCATCGAGTCTTCCCGGTCACCAACAAAGATATAGTTGAGGCCGACGTTGAAGTCAGGGAAATATTCTTTCTTCGCGAGCCGGATCGCCTGGTCGCCTTTCTCTATCATGTATTCCGCCGCTTTCAGTTCGTGGCGGTTTGTTCGCCCCCTGGAATAGAGCTGATCGATATTGATATCTACGGCCGGAATCGACTGCTCCATGATGGTCGGAATCGGTTCATGCGGGGGGCGGTCCATGAGGGTGTTCAGGTTGGCCGCGACCGATTCCCGCTGCTGTTTCAACATGTAGAGGCGATCATCGTCTTTTGTGATTTCAGCCTGGATTTTTATGACTGCCTGCTGAATTCCTTTCCCCGTTGAATAGCGAGTCTCGGCGACTTCTTCGAAATGTTCGAGGAGCCCCTTATCCTCCTCCGTAATTTTTATCGCCTCGTCCAGATACGCAAGCTCGTAATATGCGCGCTTTACCGCGACAACGGCCTCCCGAATCTGCGCCTGATACTGCTCGGCGCCCACGAGGGCATCCCTGAGCGCCATCTCGCCTTTTGCGTCCAATTTCCCGAACCAGGGGAACTTCTGGGAGATGGACAGGATCGCCTCTTGCGGGCCGACGCGCGTTTCGACCTCTTGAATAAATGCCGTAATGCTGAACATTGGATCGGGCAACGCCGTCACCTGCGGAATTCTTTGGACGGCAGCGCGCCAGCGATGCTCCGACTCCCAGAGTGCCGGATTCGCATAGATCGCCGTGTTCACATAATTTGAGAGTGCTTCGGCGTCGGAAAAATAAAAGCCGCTATAGTCAGCCATTTCGCCGTCCTCGGAAGTTCTCATCATAAGCGTCGATGGGCCGGCTGGAGTCTCATAAGAAAGCGTCAGGAGTTCCTCCGGAGTTTTCCGCAGATCGAGAAGATCCTGATTCCCTGCGATGGTTGCTTCTTGCCCGAAAGCGCTTGCCGGAACGAACAGGAAAAGCGAAATCACATATACTACTAACTTGACGGCTCTCATTTCCATCAGGGCTCCCTCTTATGGTAACTTCTTTCTCCCACTCCTGACACCCACTATGGCACTATATTTCCTACTTGTGCAAATCGATCTTTCCAACAATTCATTCCAAAACCTCCAAGTATATCTAAAGAGCGCATCTGGACACCTGGAATCATGCCGGGATGCGGATTTGCCCCTCGAAGCTGCCGCTCGCCCGGACAGCGAACGCGCAGATCAATACGACGAGACCAAAGAGAGCAAATCGAAGGCCAACTCCACTCGAGCTTTCTGCGGCGTCTATAAAGCTTTTTAAATAATACGCTTCGCGAGATGCCGGCGTCTTTGAAATGGTCAGAAGTCCCAAGTTTCTTGTTGCATTTCCCACAGGGGATTGTCTGATCTGAGTCAGAAATTTTGTTACCAGTGATGATCGCTGCTCGGCAAAGGATGTTCGAGGACAGATATGCCATTCCTTCGGAAACAGTAATCCCTTCTGCCGTCTGCTCTCGTCTCATATAAACTCCTCCAGGGAATTTGAATAGAAAGACCCCAAGTCTGTTGCATTTCGTTTGCCCAAAACCGATATTTCCATTGACCGTGGCGGGAAACATCAATATAATAAGAAGATAATCCAATTTGCGTCTGGGAACGAGGGTGTTATGGACAGCGACAAGACGATACGAATGGAGCCTGGATCGCCCGAAGATCATTCTGCCGATAAAGTCGGTCTCCTCCAGATCATCCGGGGAGAGGATATCGGGCACGAATATGAACTTCAACCGGGTGACAACATCGTCGGAAGACAGAAAAGCGCAAACATTCAACTACTCGACAAGTCCATCTCTCGCCGGCACGCTCAGATAGTGTGCAAACCGGAGGAGCCCGCCGACCGGCGCTACACCATTTACGATCTGCAGAGCACCAACGGCACCCGGGTCAACGGAGAATCAGTGGTCAAGCGCGAGCTTCGAGACGCCGACAGGGTGCACTTCGGAAACGTCGTCTGCAAATTCATGGAAGTGGATTCATTGGAAAAAAGCTTCCTGCAAGAAATCAAGAAGCTGACCGAATACGACGGCCAGACGGAACTGCTCCAGATGAAGCCTTTCTATCAACGCTTGAGAAAGGCGCTGACGGCGGCGGAGAGTTCTAATTGGTCCTTATCGATGCTCATGATGGACCTCGACGGCCTCAAGCAAGTGAACGACAGGCACGGGCATCTCGCCGGAACCCATGTGATCGTGACCATCGCAAAGTTGATCAGTGAAGAATTCTCGCCCTCGGGGGTGGCGGCTATTTACGGCGGCGACGAATTTGCCGTCTACCTGCCAGCCACCGAAAAGGCTCAGGCGATAGAGAAAGCCGAACATCTCCGCAAGATAATCTCAGGACTCAGCTTCGCCGAAAAAGATATCCACCAGCGCGTCACCATCAGCATCGGGGCGGCTGAATATCCGGCCGACGCCACCGAAATGGTGCCGCTTGTCGCCAATGCCGACAAGGCGCTCTATATCGCAAAATCGGCCGGAAAAAACCGTGTCGTGGCATATGATCCATCTATGATCGAATCGACCAAACCGTGACGGCCATGGCCTTCTGTTCAGTAACTAAAGAACTCCGAGACAGCGCCCCGAACCGCAAGCAAGAGATTCTGAAAGGCTTCCACCGGAGAAAATCATGGACGCCCATATGGAAAACCTCATCGAGAAGGGCGCGGAGATCATTACCTCCGCAAAGCAGGTAGTCGTGTTTACGGGTGCAGGCGTAAGCACCGAGTCGGGTATCCCCGACTTCCGGAGTCCGGGCGGCATCTGGAGCAAGTACCAGCCGATAATGTTTCAGGACTTCATGGCCAGCGAGGAGATGCGGCGCGAATCATGGCGGCGTGGCAAGGAGACCTATTACCTGTTTGCCGACGTGGAGCCGAACCCGGCGCATCGCGCCATAGTCAAGCTGGAAAAGATGGGAAAGCTTAATTGTCTCATCACGCAGAACATAGACAACCTGCATCAAAAGGCGGGGAACTCTCCGGATCTGGTGATCGAGCTGCACGGGACAGCCATGTATGTGCTGTGCATGGACTGCGGCAAGCGCTGGCCCCGGGGGGATATCCAGGAATGGCTCGAGCAGGGGGTTGAGATCCCTCTGTGCGACGAGTGCGGCGGCATCATGAAGTCGGCAACCGTCTCGTTCGGGCAGCCCATGCCCGAGGCGGAAACCATGGAGGCCCAGCGGCGCGCCCAGCAGTCGGAGGTGTTCATCGTCGTGGGCTCTTCGCTTGTGGTGTTTCCCGCCGCCCAGATGCCGATGATCGCGAAGCAGAACGGAGCAAAGCTCATCATCATCAATCTCGGCGAGACCGCATATGACAAGCATGCCGACGTGCGGATATCAGGCAAGGCGGGAGAAGTAATGGAACACCTCATCGAACGCGTCAAAGCTATCGCCAATCCGGGCGTATAAGCATTGTCCCGCCAGACCGGTTTTTCTTAACAGGCCGTCGACACCTTGCGGCTTCCCATGGAGGTTCCCTTAGCTTGCCGGACAGGCCGGAAAGAAGAGTCCTCAGCGCGCTCATCCTGCTCGCGACTACCATCGTTGTCGGAACGATCACGTACAAATTCCTCACGGGTGGCGCCTACGGTTGGCTGACATGCTTTTACATGACGGTCATCACTCTCTCGACCGTGGGATTTGAGGAAGTTATCGACACTTCCCAGCTCCCGCTCGTCCGCGCGTTCACAACTGTGCTCATCCTTTCCGGGATGGGGATACTGCTCTATAGCCTCAGCACGGTCACGGCAATCATGGTGGAGATGGATCTCCGGGACGTATTCAAGAGGAGAAAAATGAACAAGGACATCCGGCAATTGCGCAACCATTTCATCGTGTGCGGATTCGGCGCGACGGGTTCCTGCATAGCGCAGGAACTATTGAAGACAGGCGCGAGCATCGTGGTAATCGAGAACAACCCCGAGCGGATTGAGACGCTGCGAAAGCTTGATGATGTCATGCACATCGAAGGGGACACCACCGATGACGACGTGCTCATCCGGGCGGGCATCGACCATGCAGCAGGCCTCGCGGCCGCGCTTTCTTCCGAAAAAGACAACCTGTTCCTCACGCTCACGGCGCGCCAGCTCAATCCCTCCATCCGAATCGTAGCGCGCGGACTCGGCGACAGCGTGAATCGGAAACTGCGCAAGGCGGGCGCCGATGCCGTCGTGTCGACCACGGTCATCGGAAGTCTCCGCATGGCTTCGGAACTCATACGACCCTCGGTCGTCTCGTTCCTGGATACAATGCTGAGGGATACCACACAGACCATTCGATTCGAAGAGCTGCACATATCATCCGACTCGAAGTTCATAAACCAGACCATCAACTCGACAGGATTGCGCGAGGATTTCGACCTCCTCATTGTGGCGCTCAAGAAGCCGGACTCCTCAGAGTTCATATATAACCCGCCCGCCGACACACTCCTCGTCCGCGGCATGACGCTGGTCGTCCTCGGAAAATCGAAACAGGTTCAGAAACTCAAGGAACTCTCTGAAACCAGTGCATAAGGAAATGCTCACCTTCAACCGGGCTCCCTGTCCCCGGATTCGAAGCAAGTCTGCCGTAGCGGCAATGCGCTGAGAAGATGTTTTCGCCGTATTACGTTCCTGTATTGCGTTTTTCACCAGACCTGATATAAAATTATCTATCCAAATATCTGTGCTGCAGGTTTCACGAACGTGTTTCAGGAGGGGAAAACATGGCGTGTACATTTATAAAAAGAAGACATCCGGATCTTGCAGAGTCCTTGAAGGATGGGAAAAACGGTCCTTCTTCTCACGCCTTTCCCAGGTTCAATCTGTCTGGCTCGTCGGAAGTTCCCCATAATCCCCAAAAGAGGCATGCTTAATTGGAGTGCGAAGTCATGGAAGGAAAAAACGCAACCAAAGATCAGCTCATGAAAGAGCTTGCTGATTCAAAAAAGCTCATTGATACCTTAAAGAGATCCCTGGAAATGAAAGGACTCGAAGCAGAGGCTTTACACGAGACCAGGAATCTTTATCGAAACATATACGATATTGCTCCTATGGCGTTCGTGATCTGGGATCTTGCCTGCAAGATCACCGACTGGAACGCGACCGCTGAAAGGATTTTCGGTTGGTCCAGAGAAGAGGTCCTGGGGCACAATTTTTTTGAATTCCTCATTCCGGATGATGCTCAGTTCCAGGTAGAAACGGTTGTGGATGCTTTGCTTCAGAACGAGCTTCCAAGCCAGAATATCAACGAGAACCTCACAAAGAGCGGCCAGGTTATTCTCTGCGAGTGGAATAATGCGATCCGTTATGATAGCGAGGGGCAGGTAATCGGCGCAATTTCGCTGGGGCTTGATATCACAGAGAGAAGGAAAGCCGAAGAAGCTCTGCAAGAGGGAGAGCGCTTTCTCTCAAACATCTTCGCAAGTATTCAGGACGGAATAAGTATCCTCGACCGCGAATTCACTATCCTCAGCGTCAATCCGACTATGGAACGTTGGTATGAACACGCATCGCCTCTTGTGGGCAAGAAATGTTTTGAGGTATACCACAGGCGTGATGAAACATGCGAAGTCTGTCCCACACGCCAAACGCTCGCCACGGGACAGGTTGCCTACGAAGTCGTGCCCAAGAGAGGATCCGACGGAAAGGTCGAAGGATGGTTTGATCTGTTTTCGTTTCCGCTCCTTGATACGGAAACAGGCCACCTCAAGGGAGTGATCGAATACGTCCGCGACATCACGGAGAGGAAAAAGGCGGAGGACGAAATCCGAAGGTTGAATGAAGAACTTGAGCAACGGGTCGTCGAGCGCACAAGTCAGCTTAAAGCTGCAAACAAGGAACTCGAAGCTTTTTCTTACTCGGCATCGCATGACCTGCGAGATCCGCTCAATAATATCTCGGGATTCACGCAAGAGTTATTGGCACATTATTCCGACAGCCTGGACGAACGCGGCAATCGATATCTCAATAATATTCTGACCTCTTGTTGGCGAATGAACAGGCTCATCGATGATCTTCTCAATCTGTCCCGTGCAACTCGTGCGGAAATAAAAAGAGAGACTGTCGACCTCAGCAGCGAAGCGCAGTTTATCGCCTTAAATCTGCGGGGGAAAGAACCGGACCGCGCAGTCGAGTTCATAATCGCTCCCGGGCTGACGGCCAATGGCGATAAACGATTGTTGCGATTGGCATTGGAGAACCTTTTGGGGAACGCATGGAAGTTCACGCGCAAACGTTCTCATGCCAAAATTGAATTCGGTGTATTAGATCAAAGCCCGGCGGACATCGGCGATAAAAAAGAGACGCCTGTTTTTTTCGTTCGGGACAACGGAGTCGGATTTGATATGCGCTATGCAGAGAAGATCTTTCGCGCCTTCGAACGTCTGCACGCATCCGATGAGTTCGAGGGCACCGGAATCGGCCTTGCAACCGTTTCCCGCATTATCAAACGCCATGGAGGGAAAATCTGGGCCGAAGGAGCAGTCGACAACGGAGCAACGTTCTTCTTCACGCTTTGATCCCGCCGACTGAAAAAATTACCTTTTTCAGATCAAAACGCCACTATGCTCGATTGACTATTTATACCATGAAAATCCCTTTGCTTTCTGAATATACTGCCCCCCCCCGATCACCCAGGATTTTTGGCCTGGATCAAGAGCTTGCGGAATGATCCGATGGCAGTCCAAAATGGAAACAGACGAATGGAGGAGGGGAAAAAGCTGGTGATTGGCAAATGAAAGGTATTCCCAGGCGTCTATTGGACAGCCTATGAGCCTGAGGATACGGTACGTCTTTATACGCCAGAGATTTAACTTTTATGCCAGACGGCTTGTCTAACCATTAATGAGCACTATTCTTTGCTTTTATCGGAACAAAGAGGTTCAGGAAGTCTTAAATGATACATTCGGCGCGACTCACTCTATGGCTGTTTATCGGTCTCTGCTCTTTCTGTTTTGCGGCCTGCGCAAGACAGCCGATTGATGTTGAGCAGTCATTTTCGCCTCCCGGGACGTTTTCGATGTCCGGGTCGGGTCCGCTCCCTGACAAATGGTGGACCGTCTTCAAAGACCTTGAACTTAATGCGCTCATGGCGCAGGCGCTTGAATACAATTTCAATCTTCAGACGGCATGGGATCGTCTGGAGCAGGCACAGGCGATCGCATCGAAAAGCGGCGCCAGGCTCTGGCCGAGCGTTGACGGATCGGCCGGCGTTTCGCGCTCTGTGAGCAAATCGGCCGGTTCGGGTCGCAGTTACTCGACGGATTATCAGCTTGGGATCGCAGCCGGCTACGAGGTGGACCTGTGGGGTCGGGTCCGCGCCGCACGCGCCGCCGCCACCCTCGATGCCCTCGCTGCCGGGGAAGACCTTCATGCCGCTGCCATCACTCTGACAGCCGAACTGGCCGGCGTATGGTATCAGATGGCCGAACAACAGCGCCAGTTGAGCCTTCTGGGCGATCAGGTTGAGACCAACAACAAGTATCTGGATATCATAACCCTGAAATTTCGCCGCGGACAGGTTTCTGCTGCCGACGTGCTCCAGCAGCGCCAGCTCGTCGAGTCGACAATGGGCGAGCGCATCCTGGTGGAATCGAGTCTGAAGGTGCTTGAGCATCAACTGGCGATACTGCTTGGTCTTGCGCCGGGCGCCCTGGAGCCGGGGGCAGGACAAGAGCTGCCGGCACTCACTCCCTTGCCACAGGCGGGCCTTCCGGCGGAATGGATTCGTCGACGGCCCGATATACGGTCTGCCGAATTGCGTATAAGAGCGGCAGACAGGCGCGTAGCGGCGGCGATAGCCGACCGGTTTCCGGAACTGGGACTCACGATCAGGGCGGAGACCTCGGCCGAGGAGATCCGTGATCTGTTCGACAACTGGCTGGCAAGCCTGGCCGCAAACCTGATCGCTCCCCTGGTTGATGGCGGGGAGCGACGCGCGGAGGTAGAGCGAACGCGTGCTGTGCTCTCGGAGCAACTCAATTCGTACGGCCAGCTTGTGCTGGAATCGCTCAAAGAGGTAGAAGATGCGCTTTACGAAGAAACCAAACAG
Organism: uncultured bacterium; assembly: GCA_964482745.1. Classification (GTDB taxonomy): domain Bacteria; phylum Abyssobacteria; class SURF-5; order SURF-5; family SURF-5; genus CAYZZY01. The sequence goes on along the minus strand of CAYZZY010000092.1, from coordinate 297 downwards.
GCGGAGTATGTCGCAAGCCTGGGAGCGCAACTGGAACTCTCCGGAAAAGCGACCGGTCAAACATTGGAGAACTATACAAAAGGGACAATGGAGTTTACGCGCTACCTGACAACGCTGCTTGCACATCAGCGGTTGCAGCGAACATATTTAAGAGCCCGGCTCGAACTCGTGCTGCTTCGCATCGGCCTTTATAGGGCGCTCGCGGGCAGTTGGCCGATGTCGTATTCACCGCGCGCCCAAGTACCCGAAATCCAGGAACCTGCTGCACGCCGCAACGGGATGGAACCGAAAAAGCTT
>CAYZZY010000091.1:0-10751 GCA_964482745.1 uncultured bacterium | reverse complement strand
TCTACGAATCCAAAAGACGGGATTCCGTAAATAGGGACAGTCCCCGTCGCCGCATTAACCTGAATTTGTTTGACTTACAGAAGGTGCGGTATGAAAATCATAAAAAAATTCACGAAATTAAACATGAGTAGTATAGAGAGAGGAAGCTCGCCCCCTCACTCTACCCGACCGCAGACAGAGATTCACGCCCAATGGAAATCCCGCACACACCGCCACTCATCCTCTGATTCTTGACACCTTACCGCGCATAAGATACAATTCTGTAAAGAACCTGGGGCGCTTCGCCTGCCTTGCAAAGAGACTATGCCTCATCATTCGACGTTTTCAGATAGAATGGCAATGCTTCAACGACTTCCGGCTGAGAGACAATCATGTCATCCCTTCTGGTCTGGATAATTGTCTTCATCATAAGCCTGGCCGCTCTCATCAAGGCGTCTGACTATTTCACCGAATCGGCCGAAAAAATCGGCCTGTTTTTCGGAATTCCCGCTTTTATCGTGGGTGTCACAATCGTCGCATTGGGCACTTCCCTTCCGGAACTCATTACCTGTGTTATCGCTGTCCTGGAACAATCTTCGGAGATCGTGATCGGCAATGTTGTCGGTTCGAACATCGCGAACATTTTCCTTGTTTTTGGTATCGCCGCAATCGTGGGTAAGAAGATGACGATTACCCACAATATCATCAAGGTGGATCTGCCGTTCCTCGCAGGCTCGGCATTTCTGCTTGCAGCCACCGCGTGGGACGGCGACTTCAACCGGAGAGAAGGCTTGCTCTGCATAGCCGCGATTGCCAGCTACCTGCTTTACACCGCAACCACAAGGGAAAAGCAGGAAACCATAGAGATAAAAGACGAGATCAAGGAGGCCGCCAAAGGGCCTCACCTTGCATGGACGACGTGGGCTGTTCTTGTCGTCAGCGCCGCATTCATATATCTTGGGGCCAAATATACCGTCCTATCCATCATCAAGCTGTCGGAGATCCTGAACATTGGAAAGGAAATCATAGCGGTCAGCGCCGTCGCGCTCGGGACCTCCCTGCCCGAATTAGCGGTGACCGTCCGCGCAGCACGAAAAGGAAAAACGGGGATAGCCGTCGGCAATGTGCTCGGCTCGAATATTTTCAATTCTCTCGCCGTCATGGGAATCCCTGCGCTGCTCGGAACGCTGGTCATCCCGCAGAGTATTATCGCTTTCAGCTTGCCGGTCATGCTTGTCGCAACGTTTCTTTTCGTCCTCATAACACAAGACAGGGAAGTCTCGCAATGGGAAGGGTGGCTTCTTCTGGTCTTTTATGTTTTCTTCATCGGGAAACTCTTCGCTGTATTCTGATGTATCTGGTCATTGATCAATTACAGCACCAGGTCTATAAAGGATGTGGCGCACTATGATCGCCTTATAAAAGATGGAGGTGTATCATGAATTGCCCTGTATGCGGGAAACAGATGGTCGAAGAGGATTTCGGCGGCGTCAAAGTCGACGTCTGCAAACACGGCTGCAAGGGAATGTGGTTCGACTGGTTCGAATTGAGCAAACTCGATGAGAGCAATGAGGGCCTGGGCGTCGCACTCGATGAGGCGCTCGATCAGCCGCGAGCAAGCGATGAGGGTCGAGGGAAACTCGACTGCCCGAAATGCGGCGTGAAAATGCAAATCCATAAATATAAAAAGGCAAATCAGGTGACCATCGACGAATGCTACTCTTGCAGCGGCATCTTCCTTGACGCCGGCGAACTTGGCGCCATCCGCGACGCATTCATGAGCAAGGAGGAAGAAAAGGAACATCTTGACCAACTGCTCGCCGACATGCCTGATTATCAGATGAAAAAGCTGGGCGTGCAAAAACAGAAAGAAAGAAGCGCGGCACTCGGCAATTTTACCAGGTACATGCGGGCAGGACGGTTTGGGCGCCGCGAGCGAGGTATTTTGTGAGACCTTCTCTGACGTGATTCTCAAGAGCGATGTATAATCGAAAAGCCTGAAAGGAGGAGTATTCGAATGGGAATTGGAGTGATTGGCCTCATTGTCGTTGTCGCGATTGTGCTCTATATCATTGTCGCGTTCAACAGGTTTGTCACGCTCCGCAACCGCATCAAGAACGCGTGGGCGCAGATCGATGTCCAGCTCAAACGCAGGTACGACCTCATCCCCAACCTCGTCGAGACGGTGAAAGGATACGCCAAGCACGAAAGAGAGGTATTCGAAAACGTGACGGCGGCGCGCTCGAATGCCATCGGCGCGGGTACCGTGAAGGATCAGGGCATGGCAGAAAACCAGCTTGCCGGCGCATTAAAATCCCTGTTCGCCGTAGCCGAGAATTATCCCGAACTGAAAGCCAATCAGAATTTTCTGATGCTCCAGGAGGAACTGGCGGGTACCGAGGGAAAGATAGCATACGCGCGCCAGTTTTATAATGACAATGTCATGGAGTTCAACATCCTCAGGGAGAAATTCCCCACCAACATCGTTGCAGGCGCCTTCAGCTTCGGGCCCGAGGAGATGTTCGAAATCGAGGTCCCGGCCGAACGCGAGGCCGTCAAGGTCAAATTCGACTGAAGGACCTTGCGCGCATATTCACGGCACGACATAGCCACAGCTAAACCGATTCATGCAACCACCGATTTGCACAGATTATCACGAATCTTGAGACTGCGAATCGAACGAATTCAGACGAATCGCATAAATGGTTGTGTAGGGGCGCGCGGCAGTGCGCCCAAAAAAAGCAAGAACCCAAAAACCTTATTCAACCACAGATGAACGCAGATGCACACAGATAAAGGCGGATTACAGCGTCTTGTAGGTTCGAATTTATTCGTATTTGAAAGCCTCGGAATCGCGGGCCATAAGGATGCCCGGGGCGCCCGATGAGAGACTGTCCACACCAAAACGGAGACCAATTCTCAGGAGCACTCAAGAGATGAACGGATTGCCCGAATGGCTTACCGCCGGCAGAATAATCCTCGGATCCTTGATCCTCCTTCTTGTCATCCCGGTGCTGATACTTGTGATGCCCGTCTCGACAAATCTGTACGAACAGATGAGCGGGAACCGGCGCAAATCGATTGCGCTGTGCGCCTTCTTCATTCTTCTGATCTTTATTCTCGCGCTGCTCTTTAATGAGGTCGCACCGGGCATAGGAGTGATAATGATGCCGCTTGCCGTCATTGTTGCGACCGTGGGACCGCTCGTCAGCTATTACAACAGTGACAAGATAATCTTGAGAATGAGCAAGGCCAGACCGGCCGTTATCGAAGAGGAAACACACCCCTATCTCAAACACGCGGTCGAAGGCCTCGCAATCGCCGCCGGCATTCCGAAGCCGAAACTGTATGTCATAGAGGATTCGGCGCCGAACGCGTTCGCGACCGGCAGGAATCCGGAGCACGGTGTTATTGCCGTGACGACCGGCCTGCTCGACAAGCTTGACCGGCACGAACTCGAAGGCGTCATCGCGCACGAGATGTCACATATCAAAAACTACGACACGAGGCTCAGTTCCATCGCCGTGATCCTTGTGGGCGTGGTCGCTCTCATGAGCGACTGGATGCTGAGGAGCTTCTGGTACTCACCTCGCAGGGGAAGAAGATCCGGCGGCTCACAGGGAGGCGGCAAAGGACAGCTTATTGTCGTGGCGATCGCGATCATTATGGCGATCCTGGCGCCGATCGTCGCCCAACTGCTCCGGCTTGCCGTTTCCCGAAAGCGGGAGTTTCTGGCCGATGCCAGCGCCGCCCACCTGACGCGCTACCCCGAAGGCCTCTCGAGCGCGCTCAAGAAGCTCGATGCAGACACCGAGCCGCTCGAAGTCGCGAACAAGAGCACGGCGCATCTCTATATAATAAACCCCCTGCGCGAACACGCAAGCTTCCTCAATAATATGTTCTCAACCCATCCTCCCATGAAAGACCGGATAGCCGCCCTCGAGAGTATGTAGGGATCCTCGCCCAAAGGAAACGCAACCAAATACAGATTTTTTTCCACAGAGGGGTCACAGACCCGAGCCGCCAAGAGCACAACGCGGCATAGCCGCAACCAAACATTGGCTCTGGGTACAGTCCCTATTCTACGAATCCAAAAAACGGGATTCCGTAAATAGGTACAGTCCCCGTCGCCGTACCATCTGCAATCGCTGGACTTATAGACGATGGCGCATGAAAATCTCAACAAAAATTCACGATTCCGAACATTAGTAATACATATGACCCGACTATTGCAGACGTGAGCCATATTTCATGTGAAGGTGGCGCTGTAACCATAGCCGGCTGCGGGTTTGACAATCCCGTCGTTGAGGTCGACGGAGTGCCGCGTCCAGTTGTCGCCTACGACTGCACCCAGATCATGTTCACCGAGCCTCCGGACGGTTGCGGCACCGTCACGATCACGGTGTATAACGCTGCCGATCCGACCGACACCGACACACTGGCATACGACCTGGCCATTACAGCGGTCAGCCAGGCGCCCTGTGAAGGTGGGCTTGCGACTATTGATGGCTGTGGTTTTGATCAGAGCGGAGGGATCACACTGGTGGTGGATGGCGTGGACAGGACCGCCGATATTCTATCTGTCTCATGCAACCAGATTGAATTTAATGCTCCAGCCAGCGACCAGGATCTTCCGATAGATATCTACAACAACAGCGATCCCGCCCATAATGCTATGGCTTCATTAATATATGACTGTGGTCCGCCCGATGTTGTCTTACGGATCGAACCGACGGCGATATCCGGCGGGTGCGATACCGAGCAGTTGACGATAACGGTAGTCATTGAGGACGTAGCCTACTTGCACAACGTGAATTTCGACTTGACCTTCGATCCGTCGGTGTTGCAGGCGTCCGGCTGTGTGGAAGGTCCCTTCCTTGGCCAGGTATGCCCGACAGTCTTTTTCCCGGACATTGACAACTCGTCCGGAACGGTCAACGTCGCCAACGTGATTCTGGGGAGTTGTGAAGGCACGGGCGGCTGTGGTGTAGTCGCGAATTGCACATTCGACGTCCTCGATTGGGAAGCCCTGCCGACAGCACTGTGTCTTGAAAATATGATCCTTGAAGATAATAGTGGAGCCTCGATCCCGAGTGCACCGGAGTGCGGCATGGTCACCGATCCGCGCAAGGGAGATGTGGATGCGAGCGGCTACATAGACTATGTCGACCTGTTCGATTTCGCATTTGAATGGCATATGGGATGTGTGGATGAGGGCTACTGTTCAATCAATGACTACAATGACGATTGTTATATTGACTACAACGATCTCTTCGATTTCGTCTTTGACTGGCACACAGGTGCCCATCTGACTGCTCCGGACGGCGGCGAGGTCTGCACCGGACTGGAAGAAGTCACCTGGGATGCCGGTTCAATGACTGACGAGGCCTTGTCGATTGATCTGTACGCGAGTATGGACGATGGAGCATGCTGGCAACAGATCGCTGCGGGCGAGGTGGATGATGGGAGCTACATGTGGGATACGACAGGCTGGCCGAACAGCAGCGAGTGCAAGGTGAAACTGGTCGCCTACAATTCAACCGACATGTACGAGGATGAGTCGGACGGCATGTTCACAATAAACAATGTCCAAGGCATAGCTGGATTAAGCAGCTTTGTCTATGAAACGAAAACAGAGCCAACCACTTTGTCGGGCGGACCAATAGATGATTCGAAAAGCGTGGAGGCTATTGCGTCCTTCAGCGCAAAAAAGCCGAAAAAGGAATTCAGGATCGCTGCCATGAGAGAACTGAGCAGGCCTTCAAGAGCGCCTCTCAGGATCAGTCCGAGCATGATACGAAAAGCCAGGAGAACGGGAGAAATCGAGGTTCTCATCAAGGCAAGGCGAGTAAAGGACCTCCACGATGTCAGCTTCGATCTCGGATTCGATCCCGAAGCCGTTCGCGTGATTTCCTGCGAAGAGGGCGACGTCCTTGGAACGGCAGGTCAAACCATCTTCCTGCCGGATATCGACAACACAACGGGTAAGCTCAACATCGCCGCAGCCCTACTCGGAACAGGCAACGGCGCAACCGGAAGCGGAACAATCGCCCGGATCATCGTGGTGATAAAAAACCCGGAACTCCTGCCCGTGGAACTTTTCCTGGACAATGTAATTTTGCAGGATTCACAAGGAGCAGGAATCAGATAAAAGCTTGGGCGTACCGCCATACGCCCCTACAAAGAATCGCCACCACATCCCCTACCGGGCATGGCATGCTACGCGCCTGTGAAAGATATTCGTGGTTCCAAAAATCTGTGATTTCATCTCTTTGTTCTTCTTTGCGCCCTTTGCGTCTTTGCGGTTCAATGGTTCTGTTTTTCTCGGCGGCCTCTGTGGTAAAACATAGTTCTTGGTTGATCTGATGCCCTTCTTGGTGCCTTGGCGCCCCCCGATCAAAGTCGAGGGTAGGCTTGATGGTGAGAAAAAAAGATTTGGGCGCACAGCCGTGCGCCCCTACAATAAAAAATGACAACTTTTTGAGTGCGGTTATGCGGCGCTGTGACTTGTGCGGGGAGATGGTTTCCTGGCGGTTCTCGAACATCCCCTACAAACGGGTAATTCGTTGATGTTGGCCTCGGTGTGATAAAAAAAAGCTTGCGGCATATCCTAACATCGACATGCGCAAGCCGTCACTTCACAAAGAGTTGTGGGCGCTACTGGACTTGAACCAGTGGCCTCTGCGATGTGAACGCAGCGCTCCACCAACTGAGCTAAGCGCCCCTTCTCAACAATAATATAGTATATGTATGCGGCGGCGTCTTGTCAAATGGATATAAGACGGTTTCGGGCCGCTAGTTGATTTTCTTGAGCTTGGTCCTTGCCTGGTCCGCTTCGGTGGAAAGCGGATAGGCGTCGATGACCTGGTGGAACATATCCCGAGCCTGATCGTCTCTGCCAAGCTGAGACAGAGCGAATCCCGCCTTGAGCATCGCGCGGGGGACCTTGTTCCCGGTCGGATACATCGTGATCACCTTTTTGAACACCGCGACCGCTTCTTCGTAGTTGCCCTCCGAATAGTAGCATTCGCCGATCCAATACTGGGCGTTGTCGGCAAGATCGGTGTCGGGAAACTGTCTGAGGTATTCCTCGAACCCGTTGCGGGCAAGCGAGTAGCTTTTCCGCGAATAGTCGTCGTAAGCCGTGTCATACAGTTTCGTGTAGTCGATCGGCTTCGTGGGCGTTGTTGGCGCTGTTGGCGGAACCGGAGTTGTGACCGGTGTCACGGGCCTGACCGGCGATGTTAAAGGCGCCGGCTTCGTCGGTGTCGCAGCCACAGTCGAAGGCGCAGAAACGGGAGCGACCGGCTTCGGGGTCGCGGTAACCGGCGGTCCCGAATACCGCGGCGAAACCGCCGCAGACGTTCCGGATGTCGCCCTCAGAGCCTCCAATTGGCTGATCAGGTTCAGCTTGAGATTGGTGATCTCCTGCCGGAGAACCGAGATTTCGTATCGCGCCTCCTCGAGTTTGCTTTCTGCTCGCTGCTGGCCTTCTTTGAGTTCCTCCAGAGCTTCGCGCTGAGCAGCCTGATTTCGCAGGACGTCCCGATTGGCGCTCGCAACGGGTGAACCCATTTGTTCTTTGATCTCCGCCACGTCACGCTTAATGTGAACCATGTCGGAGCGCATATACATAGTGTCCTGGGATGTGGTCTGGCAACCGGCCTGCCCCATAAACAAATATGAGAGCAAGCATATCAGGATCAGCCAGGCTTTAGATGGGTGCGACATAGATCCGCCCTCCCGCCTGTGGGTTTTCCCCGTTATCTTTTTACAAAAAATCTCAGAAGGATACCTTGAACTCAGCCCTTCTGTTGAATTTCCAGGCCGATTCGTCATGGCCTTCGACGGCCGGCCTTTCCTCGCCGTAGCTTATCGTAAAAATCCGATCCTGGGCTATGCCGAGGCTCACCAGATAGCGTCTGGCCGCAAGCGCGCGCCGCTCGCCAAGAGCAAGGTTGTACTCATTGGTGCCGCGTTCGTCGCAATGGCCTTCGACCTGGACATTGACCTTGGGAGTCCGCTTCAGCCACTCGGCCCCTCTTTCCAGATTCGCCTTTGCCGCCGGCTTGAGCGCCGCACTGTCATAGTCAAAATAAATCTTCTGAAGCTCGCGACCGGCCTCTTCAAAAATGAGTTCACGCGCGAGTTCGGTCTGCATGATAGGCAACTCGCCCTCATCGAACCCTTCCATCGCGCCCTCGCCCAGCATCGGTTCGCTGTCGAAATCTTCGGGCGGCGGAGCGATCTCTGCCATGCTTGGCTCCGCATTGGGGAACTTCGGACTCACAGACGAGCCCCGCCTCGCGCATCCTGTCGTGACCACGAACGCAGCAAGAAAAAACATGCAAAACATCAACCCCAGCGTCTTTCGTCGCATACAACCCTCCTTCTTCATCTATTTGAATATATTTGCATACACCTTGCCAGTTATCGAATGCTTGTCTTCATCCCCGCAACGCATCAAGGCGACCATGCGGGGGACATGTTATCACCTCCTCCGAAAGTAATGCGTCTTTTGCCCGAGCCGTCTGCTCTCATGAGGTAGATATCTTTACTGCCACCCCGCTTCGCTGTATAGGCGAGGCTCTGTCCATCGGGAGACCAGGATGGGTCCTCATTTCCTCCGTCAAACGTCAACCTCTGGAGACCGGAGCCCCTGGGACTGATCGTATAGATCTCGCCTTTTCCCGACACCATTGAAACGTATGCGATCCTGTCCCCCGCCGGCGACCAAGCGGGGGAAGTGTTGTTATAGCCCGAATAGGTAATCCTGCGCTGGTTGACGCCTTCGCGGTCGGTCACATATATCTGGGGATACCCCGAACGGTCGGACACAAACGCCATCTCTCTCCCATTGGGCGACCATGTCGGCGAGGTGTCAATGCGCGGGTTTCGCGTGAGCTGTGTCAGCTCGCGTGTCGCGAATTCAAAGAGATATAGTTCCGGGTTGCCGCTCTTGCTCAGCGTGAGGGCAAGCACCTTGCCATCGGGAGAAAAGGCGGGCGTGGTATTCAGGCCGATGAAACCGGAGACGCGGACGTAACTCTTATCCTCAAGGCCCACCATGTAGACGTCGGGATTCCGATCCCTGTAAGAGGTGAAGACCAGTTTCTTGCCATCGGGAGACCATTCAGGCGAAAGCGCTATCGAATTGTCATGCGTCAGCCGATACGAGTTGCGGCCGTCGTAGTCCATGATGAAGATCTCTTTCACTTTCCCCTGCCCTTTTACATAAGCGATTGAGGCATGTGCAATGCCGCGTTTTCCAGTATAACGATACACGATCTCATCGGCAAACCTGTGGGCAATGGACCTGTAATTCGTGGAAGTTCCTGTGTAGGATTTCCCGACGATGCGGCTTTCGGATTCGACATCGAACAGAGAACATTCAAACACGAGCGAGTCGCCATCCTGCTTGTATTTCCCGTGAACGACCGATTGCACATCGAGAGACACCCATGACTTCAGCGGCGCAAACAACGGATCGCCCGGTCCGGGTTGAGAATATCGGGGAGCATTGCCGAACACATCGAACAAGCCCGTAAACGCGAGGTCGTCGCGCAGCACCTGCGAGAACTTTTCACCCATTACCGTTTGCGCGCCGGGCGACGCGGACTGATCCATCACAAATGAGGGAATACCGATCTTGATCTTTGCGGTCCCGGATTCATAAATATCTACGATAATATCGCTCTGTCCGAATAATGTATTCGTGCATACGCACACGAGAGCGATCGCCAGGATTGCCACGCTATAACGACGGATCATACTCTTTCTCCATATTCAAATCCAAATCGCACACCCAGGGTCTCTTCCTTATAGCTTTCCGGCAGCGGCGGAAACGGCGCCGACCTCAAGACTGCTCGATATCCGGACTGGTCAAGCGGTGAAATGTGTGAAGACTCGTAGATCACCGGATCCGAATCCAGAGTGCCATCGGGTCTTATCTCAAACCTGATAACAACACGGGAATGTGTTCCGGGCGCAAGCGCATGGCGCGGCTCTATCCAGTTTGTCCATACTTTGCGCCGTATTATTTCGATATACCATTTGAGTTCGGGCGTAATGAAATCGGCATCGAGGTTGACACTACTCGTGGCCACCGGCTCCGGCTCGGGTTCAATCGGCTTTGCAACTTGCACCGGTTCAGCAGGCTCCGAACGAGGAGGCGGTGGCGCCGGCTTTGGCTCGGGCTTCGGTTCCGACTTTACCACGGGCGGCTCCTTTTTCGGCTCCGGTGGTTTTGTTACCTTCGGCGCCTCCACTTTTTTTTCGGGCTTGGGCTCTGGTTTTGGTTCGGCCTTGGGCTCTGGTTTCGGCTCTGGCTTGGGCTCCGGCTTAGGCTCAAGTTTGGGTTCCGGTTTCGGCTCGGGTTTGGGCTCGGGCTTGGGAGTTTCAGGCTTCTTGACGGGAGCCATTACAACTTTCTTGACAGGCTTGGGCTTCGGCCGCTGAAACTCTACAAGATCTACGGTATACACGACTGCGGGCAACCGATTAAATGAGATATCGAACGCCCTGAATAACATCAACGAGATCGCCAAAAAGAGATGAATCGAGACCGAGTACAGAAGCATTCGGTCCATCTGCGGGCCCGGCCACAGACGCGCCAAGAGCATATTGGGATCGATAGGCCCGGTAACCCTTCGTATTATGAATTCTCGCATAGCTTACCAACTCTTAATTATACACGAATTCCCACAAAATTCAAGGCCCCCCCGGCCCAAATACCACCATATCTTGTTGTCAATCGAAAAGTTTTTACAAGG
>CAYZZY010000090.1:2933-10752 GCA_964482745.1 uncultured bacterium | reverse complement strand
GAACACCCCGCACGATCTTGCATATCTGACGAACGGTCAAGCCATACTCCTCCGAGAGTTCCTCGTAAATCTCAAGATGGCTGCCGAAAGCCGGATCGGATTGGTATATCTGAAAACAGCGTGATATTTCGGCGTTGCGCCTCGCATAGTAGTCCTCACTGAAATACACCAGCGCCCCGCTCCTGCTCTGTTCCGGGATATGCTCCAGAACCTGTCCCAGCAGTTCCGCCGGAAGGATCGTTTTCGCATTGAAATACTCAGCCATCTCGTACGCTCCCCTCCTTTACAGATAGAGAAACAGCCAACTTCCATGTCCGGCGCATCTGACCCTTACCAGCCCATGCCCTCGATAAATGTCGCCTACCCCGCCGCTCCGGTAGTCCGCGCCCCCAATTTCAGGATCCATAACGCTCATTCAGATAGATTCTCCAAAGCGATCTCCTCTCGATCTCACCATCAATCAAAAGTGCGAATTCTTGAGAGCTAAGGGATTCGGAAAGCCATTCGATGAATCTTTGTCTGTCCTCAAGCCCGAACCTGTTCAGATGGGCATTCCATGCCTCAAGTTGGCGCTTAAGCAGTTCCACCCCATGTTCACTAAAATCCGGACGCATTCAAAACCTCAAAGATTAGTCAAGATAATCGCTAGCTGCGATTATTATAGCATATAGCGATTATTCTGTCAATACCCTTTTTGTTATTCCCGCTTAATTTCTTGAATTTTTCCTGTGATTTACATGCGTCATCTTCCATAAGCCAAACAATAGCAGGTTAGTACGGCGATGGGGACCGTCCCTTCGCTGAAGCGCTTTCGAGGAGTCGAAGTCCCGCCACAATTATTGGCAGGATAGAATAGAGGCTGTACCCAGAGCCAATGTTCGGGTTCAGTGATGCTGCGCTGGGTTTCAAAAATGAATTATCTCTAAACTATTTCCCCTCTTATAGTTAGATCATCACCTCCTGCATGGAGATTGCGCATGCTGAACTCATGAAGTACTTGGTCCATAAGACGAAATGAGATTGCACCATTTCTCGGATCCGGGATTTGTCGCTGTGAGCGATGGTGGCGGAAAACACTCAGGTCGCACCAGGGGCAGGAGAAATAGCACTTAACAATCTGGAACAACGGGAGTTGTGAGAAAAAGAAGGGGCGATAGAGGAATAATAGAGCCAATGTCAGATATGGCTTTTGGCACTCATGTTGTTGACAAATGGCCCGACCTCGTGTAAAATCAGATCGGTAAAGGAGGCGATTCGTTGCATCTTGGCGCTAGAATAAGAGCACTACGTAAGTCGAAGCGGCCGAAGATGACAAGCATCAAGCTTGCAAGAATGGCCGATATATCACAATCCTACGTGATCGAAATCGAGGGTGGCAAGAAGAATCCATCGCTTGAGGTTCTTTCCAGGTTGGCCAGGGCTCTCGATGTATCGCTCTCAGAAATTCTTTCAGGAGCCTCGACTCCCCCCATTCCGCCGGTATACCGATACATCCCCGTGATTAATAAGGTCTCATGCGGAGAATGGATAGATGTCGGCGATCTCGATTTTCCTCCCGGCTTCGGGACCGATTACGAACTTACAAATTCCAAGGACCCGAACGCATTTTATGTCATCGCTGAAGGCGATAGCATGGTCGGCGGCAGAATTCAGGAAGGTGATTACCTGCTCGTTTCGCCCAACCTGCAGTGCAACCCGGGCGACATCGTTCTTGCAAAATCTGAAGAAGGGATAATGATCAAACGCTTCGCAAATCGAGGAGACAAGGTGATGCTGGAACCATTGAACCCCGCCTATGAATCTATCCTTCTGGAAGGAAGAAACGACCTGAAAATTCTAAAGGTCGCTGAGATAAAGATAAAACTCTGACCCGACCGCAAAATGTATCGCAAAGATGTGGAGGCTGGTAAACCGGATGGCCGATCGAATCGGAACAAAAAAGAAGAAACGCTCAAAAATACTCGTCTTTGACATCAACCGGAAACATATAACCGAAATTGCGGGGCCGCTCCGCAAGGACGGATTTCGCGTCGTCACCTGTATGACACCGCGTGGGGCCCTTGGACGTATACGGCAAGAGCATCCCGCCGCGGTTATAGTCGAAGTCATAATGCCCGTAATGACAGGTTTCGAAATCGCCGCCCGCATGCAGGCTGATCCCCGGCTTTCCCATATCCCCATCTTCTTCACAACCGACATCCAGAACTCGGACGGCGGTAACAGCGATTACTTCGCCCGCCCGCTGGACATGTCCGGCCTCATTCGCGCGCTGAGGGAACGTATCGCCTCCGCGCCTGCTTGATCAACGCGGATACCTCCACACCTACAAGACGCTTGCATAAAGGAAATTTCCTTCTTCCGCAAATTTTCCTTTCTCTCACTTGCGGCAAAAAACTCTGTCGATACATGATCAGATGGTGTAACCAATGTCTTGTAGGTTCGAATTTATTCGTATCACTCGTTGCCAGAGAGTCTCTTGTGGGAAATGAGGATATTCCTTGTTTCCCCTCATATTTCTACAGGTATTCTTGTTCGTGCTTACCGGCAGGGAATCGTCGCGTCGTATCAGCCCTTCAAAAGCTGTTCTCGGACTATTTCCACTAAATGCCTGACATGTACCTCGGGTCCTTCGAAGCCCACCCTTGTCAGCCCGCTGCGAATCTGCATCAAGCACGAGGGGCAAGTTGTTGCCACGAGAGCCGCGCCGGAAGATCTGATGTTCCGCGCCTTTCGTTCCAGAATCTCGATGGAAAGCTCGGGGTGTTCGATCGCGAATGCTCCCGCCCCGCCGCAACACCAGGCTGCCTCTTTCATCTCGACGAACTCGATGCCCGGCAGAGATCGAATCACTTTCCTCGCCTGAAGGTTCAGATGTTGATATCTGCTCAGATGACAGGGGTCGTGAAAACTCGCAATCCGGCGAGATTCAGCCCCGGCGATTTCTCCTGGCCCCTGCAAACGCTCCAATTCCTCCTCCGCCAAAATCTCTGTGATGTCGTGCACGCGCGAGGAAAATCGTTCCGCTTTGCGGACCCTGTTTTCGGTCGCGATGTCATCAGATTGCAGAAGCTTTTGATAATCCTTCAGGAAGGATGCGCAACTGGAACAATCGGTTATTATAATGCGGTCCGGCTCGCTTGAGAAGGCAAGGATGTTGCGCATAGCCAGTCGCCGCGCTGTGTCGACCTCGCCATGCACGAAAGCCGGTAGTCCGCAGCAGCCGTGATCTACAATCTCGACGTCGTATCCGAGGCCCTCCAGAACCGCGAGCGTTGCCTCCCCCACATGGGGAACCATAAAGTTGGTGCCGCAGCCAATGAAAAGCGATGCCCGTTTCGAGCCTCCCGAGGATATCTCTCTCCCTGCAAGTCGTTCGCGAAGAAACTCTCTCGGGATGTCTCTCGAAAATTCTTCGGCGCGGGCGATGGTCGCTCCGAACCAGCTAAATATTCTCAGCGCGGCCACAACCTTTATTAATCGCGCTCTGTTTCCTTTCGACACCAGGCGGAGAACCCGCCCGAGCTTCCGGTGATCGGGTAGGAGGCGCTCGAAAATGTATTTATGAAGTGGAGATGTGCCATGGATGCGCCTCTGGCTTCTTCTGCCCGCAAGCACCACCTCATCCGTTTTCACCTCGGAGAAGCAGACGTCCACACACGCACGACACAAAAGGCACTCGGTAAAAAAGGCCTCGTTCGATTCGGTGAGATCGAACCCGCCGGAGATTAGTTCTTTTGCGAACATGTTGCGGCCGCGGGCCACACCGCTTTCGTCGGCTGACACATGATAGACGGGGCAGACGCTCTGGCAGAATCCGCAGCGCCCGCAGCGCGCAATCTCATCGGCAAGCTCGGCAAGTTCGCGATATTTTTGTGCCTCATCTACCATGGGGGAAGCCCCGGACTCATTACTCCGTCAGGATCAAAACATCTCTCGATGGATCTCAACCAGGATGACGGGGTACGGTTTCCGGTGATAAACGGCGCCTGACCCGCGACATCCCGACGCGCGCCAAGCACAGTAATGTTCGATCCGGGAAACCGGCCCTGCAATGTATTAATAATCGTTCGAATGGCCTCGCCGGTGATCTCATTCTTCTCGATCATAAAATGTCTAGAGATCATTCCTCCGGAAAGATGCATGATGCCCGCTGAATCCATTCCGAATCCGGCGCCGAGTCGTTCAGTCTCTTCGAATATCTCGATCTCTTCTTTGCACGGGGCGCATATGCGGAGACTCAACAGATGCTCCGGCCAGGAGCCAGGATAGCATAGCCGGGTCATGCCCGCTACAAGCGAGTCGTATTCCCCGCCAGCCATCCGGTCCGAGATCTCCGCCGAATTGTTCTTGCAGATGCGCTCCAATTCTGCGATCTGCCTTTCAACTGCGAGCGGTGATCCCTCGGTTCCGAGCATAAGCACATGACAATCGGAGGCAATCGCATTCTTCGTTTCGTCGGGCAACATCGAGGCAGCGCGCGGACTCATGAGCGTTACAACTTCTGGATTGAGTCTTGAACCGATGATGGCGGAAGCGGCGCTATATGCGTGTTCTTTTTTGTCGAAGGCAGCGACGACAGCGCAGCATTCCTTAGGGAGCGGAAGCAGGCGAAAGGTTATCTCGGTTATGATGCCCAGCTTCCCCCACGACCCGATGAGGAGTTTCCCAAAATCATAGCCGGCCACATTCTTTACTGTCTTGTCTCCTGCCGCAAGCACCTGGCCTCCCGGTTCCACAAACTTAAGGCCGAGCACCCGGTCGCGGGTCGCGCCGTAGACATGCCGGCGTGGCCCGGAAAGAGCGGACGCCACAACCCCGCCAATCGTTGCCTCTCGAGGCGCATCGAGAGGCAGGAACTGGCCGGCTTCAGTCAACTTATCCTGCAGATCTCCCATGGCGATGCCGGCTTGCACCGTCACGGAAAGGTTGGCGGCGTCATGCTCGACGATTGCGCGCATTCGCGTAGTCTGAACAAACACATCCGGCTCGACCCTGCAAGGCAAATACGGAAAGAGCGTTCGGGCCCCGAGAGGGACAACGGTCTTCTTCTCTTTCCTCAGGCTATCGACAATTGCGCCGAGTTCGGCCTCATCGGCCGGCGTATACACGGGAATCCCCTGAAATTCGTCGGCTGCGACAAAGGACGAAGCGTCTTTTTCACTCCCCGGCGCCGCAGAGTGATCCGCCGGCGGCACAGGTTCCGGCAAGATCTTTCCCGGATTACACAGGCCGGCCGGATCGAGGGCGGTCGTTATCCGACGCATGAGGTCTATTTCGCCGGCGCCGAATATCATCGACATCGCCTTGATCTTTTCAGTCCCGACACCATGCTCGCCGGTGATGGTCCCACCTGCCGCAACGCATGCCTCCAGGATTTCCGCACCCGCCCGGTGGACTCGCTCGAGTTGATCCTTGTCCTGTATATCGAAGAAAAGGAGCGGATGCAGGTTGCCGTCACCGGCATGAAAAACGTTGCCGATTTCCAGGTCGTATTTGCGACCGATCTCCAAGATCTGGCGGAGCACCTCGGGCAGTTTTGCGCGCGGGACAGTGCCGTCAGAAACCGAGTAGTTGGGATACAGGCGAGCGACCGCGCCGAATGCGCCTCTCCTGCCCGCCCATAACTGATCACTTTCCTTTTTGTCACGCGCCGTCCGAACTTCGCTCACGCCGTTGCGCCGGCATATCCGCTCTATCTCCTCCGCGATTTCATTCAGCCCTTCGCTCACGCCGTCAATTTCGATAATGAGCACGGCCGCGGCGTCGGTCGGATATCCCGCGTGGAACGATGCCTCGACCGCGCGGATGATCATGTTGTCCATCATTTCGAGGGTTGCCGGAAGAATGCCGGCGGCGATGATGTCCGACACTGTCCGGCCCGCTTCCTCATTTGAGTTGTAGACGGCCAGCATGGTCTTCGTGGCTTCAGGCAGCAGTGTGATCCTGCATGTTATCTCCGTCGCGATGCCGAGCGTTCCTTCCGAACCTACCAAAAGGCCGAGCAGGTCATAGCCGGGAGTGTCAAGCGCTTTTCCGCCCAGTTCGACGATCTCGCCCTCCGGAGTCACAAGGGTCAGGCCGAGAATATGATTCGTGGTGACGCCGTACTTCAGGCAGCGCGGGCCGCCGGAGTTCTCCGCAACATTCCCCCCCAGCGTCGACACTTTCTGGCTCGCCGGATCGGGCGCGAAAAAGAATCCTCTCTCAGATAACGCTTCTTGAAGCGCAAGATTGGTGAGGCCGGGTTCGACACGCGCGCAGAGGTTTTCCGGCTCTATGCTGAGAATCCCCTTCATGCGGGTGAGCGCGATAACAGCGCCTCCGGCATGCGAGATCGAGCCGCCGCTGAGGTTCGTCCCTGCCCCGCGCGCGACATAGGGGATGCCTTCCTTATAAAGAAGCCTTACGATTTCGGCGACTTGATCGGTTGTTCGGGGGAACAGCACAAAGTCCGGCCGCGCGGTTTGAAGAGAAGAATCATACGAGTATGCAGCGCGGCCGGCGGGGTCATCGAGAAATGCGTGTGAACCGACAATGCGGCGGAGGCTCCGTTTGAGCCGTTTCTCATGCATGACGAGAATAGACTTCGGCTGCCGCGGCGACGGCGGCGCCGGGTGAAAACTTGAAACCCTCCGAAGCGAGCGCGTCCTCAAGAGCCGCGAGGAACAGGACTACATTTGGCCTTGTGGACGAGTGTCCCATGAGCCCTATCCGCCAGGCCTTCCCCTTGAGCGAGCCCAGCCCGCCCCCGAGTTCGATGCCGAAATTGCCGAGCAGATGTTTGCGCACATTTACATCGTTCACGCCCTCGGGAATCTTGACGGCATTGAGCATCGGCAGCCGGTATGGCTCTTCGACAACAAAATCAATTTCGAGCATCTTCAATCCCCCGGCAAGCGCGAGATGATTGAGGCGGTGTCGCTCGAATCTGGCCTCGAGTCCTTCCTCCATAATAATGCGGAGCGCCTCGCGTATCGCGTAAATCATCGAGATGGGGGCGGTATGGTGATAGGCGCGTTCTCCACCCCAATATTTCTGAATCATACTGAGATCAAGATACCAACTGGTTACCTTTTGCGAACGTGAATTGAGCGCTTCCAGGGCTGCATCGCTGAACGTGACGGGCGAGAGCCCCGGCGGGCAACTCAGACATTTTTGTGTCCCGCTGTAGCACGCATCGATGCCCCAGCCGTCCACGTCGACCTCGAGGCCTGCCAATGATGTGACCGTGTCGACCAGCAGCAGCGCGCCATGCTCCTTCGTGATTCGGCTGATATCCTCGAGCGGTTGCCTGACGCCGGTGGAAGTTTCGGCATGTACGATCGCGACAAGTTTCGCCTTCTGTTCTTTCAAAACCTTTTCGAGCGCCTCGGGCTCCACCGGTTTGCCCCATTCGGCTTCTACCCGGACCAGTGTGCCGCCCAGCCGCTCGACAATGTCGGACATGCGTTCACCGAACAATCCGTTCACACACACGACGGCGGTATCGCCGGGCTCGATGAGGTTGCAGAAACATGTCTCCATCCCGGAACTGCCCGTCCCGGACATGGGAATAGTCAACCTGTTCTGGGTCTGAAAAAGCTGCTTGAGCATGGCCTGCACGTCGTCCATGATGGCAATGAAATCGGGATCGAGATGGCCCACCAGCGGCGTGCTCATCGCGCGAAGCACTCGTGGATGAACATTGCTCGGACCGGGACCCATCAAGATTCTCAGCGACGGATTCAATTCACCATAGACTCCCCTGGTGTTATCATTCATCTTTCGAATATTCCCCCTGTCATACTGGATATTTGCTCACGGCGACGGGGACTGTCCC
>CAYZZY010000090.1:0-2833 GCA_964482745.1 uncultured bacterium | reverse complement strand
TCGAATATTCCCCCTGTCATACTGGATATTTGCTCACGGCGACGGGGACTGTCCCTGTTTACGGAGACTGAGCCTGAAGGGGACTGTCCCCGACACTAGCTGTACCCCAGAGCCAATGTTTGGTTGCGGTTATGCCGAACTCTAATACTGAATGTTTGCTCACGGATTTCTCTTCAGGAAATCCTTTATGACGTCACATATCTCCTCCGGCGCGTCTTCCTGCAGGAAATGGTCGGCGCGCGGAATCATATGCGTTTCGCCGTGAGGATAGGTCCCCTGCCAGAGCGGCAGGAACGTATCGGCCGGGAACACATGATCGTCTTCGCCCCAGATGAAGCAGGTGGGGACGTTCAGGGTGTCCAATTTTTCTTGGATCGCCTTCATGGTCGGATACGAAGGCTGGTCCGCCCTGAGCGGCACGTCCTGTATCGCCATTGTCGGCATCCGGGAATTGTAGTCGGGGAAGGGGGCCCGATACGCCTCCATAAGCTGCGGTGTGATTTTCTCCTTGCGGACAATTGAAAGCGGAAGGAAGCCCTCGACAAAAACGTTGTACGCGAGCAGCATGGTCTCACCGACCTCGGGCTCGCGACACATCTTAAGCAGCGGCGGCAATGCTTCCTCGGGCACGTCCTCGGGAAAAACAAACGCCCACGTGCTCATGATGATCAATCGCTTGATGCGATCGAGATGCTCTACCGCATAGCCCAGCCCGATGCTGCCGCCCCAGTCCTGCATCACGAGGGTTACGTCTTTCAGATCGAGCTGATCCATGAATTCGGTGAAATAGTCGATCTTTCTTTTCAGAAGAAACTCTCCACGGTCCAGCGATTTGTCGGATTTTCCATAGCCAATGTGGTCAGGCACGACACAGCGGTAGCCCGCATCAAGCAGCGGCGGCACAAAGTTGCGATAAAGATAAGACCAGGTCGGATTTCCGTGCAACATCACTATCGGTTCGGCGTCCGGATTATCTTGTGGCTTCTCGTCCACGTAATGGAGTCGCAGTCCGTTCACGGTCAGGTAGTTGGGTTTGAAGGGATACGTTCCGCCAAACGTCTCGTTCTGGATGTCCATCGTCTTCCTCCTCCTAACGCGGGTTGGGATACAGGCAATGAGCAGATTATAATCTGCACGGACAACAAAATGCAATGCGATTCGTCAGCGGGAGAGATCTGGGGCGGGAACATTCATCCCTGATCGAGGAAAAAGCAAAGACCTGTCACATTTCCAGCATGTGTGCTCACGCCGTTTCTCCCATCAATTCAAGAAGTCGAAAGCGAATTCCCGCAAACTGACCCTCCGGGAGCGCCGCACAATCCTCATGGCCGACCCCGCCGTTGAAAAGAGCGACCGCAAACGCCATGCCCCAAATGCCGGTGGTCGACCAACCCTCAAGCCTTCGTTTCCAGCCTGTCAATCATTCTGCGGGCGGAGCGGATGACCGTCTCGATGGTGGAATGCCCGTAATAATCGCCCACCAGGTGCAGGCCCTTGAACCTGCTCATACCTTTCAGAAAATCTCTGAGCCTGGAATAGATGCCGACCCGGTATCGCGACATTCCGGTATGATGTCGTACGACTTCGACCGATTCAATCTCTTCATCGAATGTCGGCATGACTCTTTTCATTTCTTCACGGGCCAACGCGAGAATGGTCTCGTCGGTTTCATCGACCAGTTGCTCGCCTGCTTCTCCGACGAACCATACCTGAAAGATGGATCTGCCGGATGGAACCATTTGCGTGCATTTGAAGGCGGCGTCGGATGTGAACGATGCCTTGAAGTTCTCTGTCCGCGAGAACACGTACGCCCACTGGTCGTCTCCAAGCCGCCGCTTCATGAAGAACACCGCCAGCGGGAATTGGGAGTAAGTGAAATCCTTTGTGACGCTCTTCTCCTCATCGGTGAGGTGTGGGAGCAGGTGTGATAGCTCTTTTAGCGGCGTGGCGCACACGACGTCATTCGTTTCAATCGTTTTTGTCTCGTTGCCGACGCGAATTCGCACGCCCGTAACCCGATCCGATTCGACCCGAATCTCCTGTACGTCGGCATTGTAAGTGACCGGCAGCTTCTCCGCCAGCGTCTCCGGGAAAGTGAACATGCCCGTCGGAAGACAAGTGTCGGAAGAGGTAAGGAACTGTTTGCCCATTCTCAAAAAATGCGCCAGGCTCTCGCCCTCCGGATCTGACAGATAGAACGCGGTGATTATCGGGCGCACGAGAAATTCGAGGACCTCCCGGTCACATTTCTTTAAGATATATTCAGACAGTTCGATATCCTCGAACTCCTCCAACGGATCGTTGTAGTACGGATCGAGTCTTCCAAGGTTCTTCAGCACCGTCCAGATGACGCGCCCGAACCTCAGATTGGAACTCAGCGGAATTACTTTGTACCTCAACGTGTTGTGCTTCGCCAGAAAACCTTCGCCGCCGCGCATCAGCCTGACCGGCGCCCGTATCGGCAAGAGCTTGTCTTTGAGACCGACCGCGTCAAGCAGTTTCAATGTCTCCACATAGTTCGTGTGAAAATACTGGGTCCCCACATCAACCCGCGATCCCTCTTTCTCAAGCAGTTGAATTCTCCCGCCCGGGACGGGAGCCCGCTCGTAGATGTCCACTTCACGGCCGGCATCCTGCAGAAACCGGCCTGACGCCAGTCCTCCGATTCCGGCCCCGACTATGACGATCTTTTGAGATGGCTGCATCATAATCTGCTCCTTCGACTCTTCCCTGTGCCTTTCTTCGTGTCTTTGTGCCCTTGTGTTTAAGTGCTTCTTTGGTTCCTTGGCTCTGTTTTTCTCCGTGGTCTCTGTGTCTCTGTGGTGAAAACCTG
>CAYZZY010000089.1:0-10890 GCA_964482745.1 uncultured bacterium | reverse complement strand
CAGACTGCGGATGTTTCTCGCATGCGGCGACAAAGCGGTCTCTCATGTGTTCGCCCTGTTTTGAATACACATCCATCTGTATCCGTTCCATCTCTTTGACCGTAAGCTTTTCGTGCGCGAGAATTCGTTCCTCAATGCGCGCCGCGCGACCGGGAGGCATGAAACGCGTTGCGATGAGGTAGGGATAGTCTTCGGGTGCGACCTTGTTGTTCGCGGTCACTATATATCCGTTTGAAGGATTGTAGAGTCTGGGCATCTCCTCATAAGGGATAAAGCCGTCCCACTCATATTCCTCGAGCCAGCCGGGAACAGGGGCCAATCCTCGGCCCTTTTGCCTGACAGGGATATACCCTGTAACCTGATAGCCGATATTCCCGTTCCTGTCGGCATAGACCCAGTTCCACACGGGGGTGGCAACATGTTTCAAGGCTTCATGGAATTCCTCCCAATTCGTAGCCTTGATCATCATGGTACCGGCCTTTATCATGTCCGATGGCTCATAGCCTGCCCAACGAAGCGCAAGTGGTGTATCGGGATGAACCTGCGGATCGGCAATCTCGTTGATTATGGGGCCGTGGATACTGGACCGAATTTCCTTTTCTACGGCCTTCATTTGGCCGTCCTCTCGATAATAAATGATCTCCTTCCTGACATCGAATGCGCGGTATTCGCCTTTGTATAAATATTCGTTCGAGTTTTCCGGATTCAGCTTTTCAATATAGAGGTCCTGCGTGTCGGCGCCGGTTGTCGTGTCGCCCCATGCAATGTGGCGGGTGTGCCCCATTACAATCATAGGGACACCGACCGTCATGATGCCTGCCGCGTCATCGATTCCCGGAGCCGAAAGATGCACCATGTACCAGATTGAGGGAAGCGTATGGGGAATATGTGGATCGTTGGCGAGGATGGGTTTTCCGGATTCGCTTCTCGCGCCACTTACAACCCAGCAATTACTTGCATACACCTCGCTTCTGGGGCCGAGCCATGCGCTCACAGAGTCACCGGGCTTTTCCTCATCCGACGCATCGTTGAGAAACTTAATGCGCATGAAGTCTTTCTCCCGCGGGAACACCGTATCATCTATGCGGGAGGGGGACGGAGCATATTGCTTTTCCGATTCCAGGATAATCGTCGGTCCCGATTGGTCGGCAATCCTGATAAGATCGAGCACATCATCTTCGCCGATACTCTGGGCGAGAGCCGTTAATGCAAGCTCGGTTTCCCAGTTGAACGTGACCATCCACTGCTGCCACATGAGCACGGCATACACATCTTCCGGTGACCACGCTTCGGGTTTGTACCGGAGCAGTCTGAACTCAATCGGAAGGCGACCGGGAGACGTACTTATATAATGGTTGATGCCCTCGGTATATGCACGGCAGATCGCTTTCGAATTCTCTTCGGCCTGGGTGTAGATTTTTTCTCCAAGCCGCTGGAAACCCAGCACGCGGTGCCTGTAGTCGAGCGGGACAACGGCGGAACCGAATATCTCGGCCAGCCTGCCCTGTGAAAGCCGCCTGAAGAGATCCAATTGCCACAGCCTGTCCTGCGCGTTCACAAAGCCGAGCGCATAGTAAAGATCCAATTCCGACTGCGCCATGATGTGGGGGATTCCGTAATTGTCGCGAGTGACTTCGACAGGATTTTCCAGCCCGGGCATTGCGATTTCCCCATCGAGTTGAGGAAGGCTTTGCCGAATCAGGTTTGTTATCCATACGCCCGCAATAACCAGGGCAAGTATAAGGACCACGGCCAGTGTCAGAAAAACTCGTTTTGCCATCATTCACCTCTTTGCGATAGTTCTTTTCGCTTTCAGGAAGCTAATGTCCAGAGGGCTGATATTATATCAAAAAAAAGATCCTTGATTCTTTGTCTCTCCAGTGGATTTTCGAAATCTCCCTCACTGAAATTGCCCGACAATTGGGCGTACGAATAAATTCGAACCTACAAGACGCTTCGAACACTAGCTGATAATGTATCGACAGAACTCCTTTGTCATAAGCAGGAGCAAGGAAAATTGGCGGAAAAGGGACCATTTTCCCAACGCAGGCGTCCTGTAGGTGCGGATTTATCCGCATTGATCAAAGATGAGCAGATACAGGACAGTTGGAGTTGTCGGACAGACTCTCACTCCCCCCCCCTATACAGGCAGGCAGCTTGTTATTCATCCTTCCAAGCATCTACTCTATCTTATTCCAGTGTGAATGCAGGTGGTTTTCGCCTGGTCACGGCGGCAAGCAGTCGTTTGAAAAATAGCTGGATGCTGTCGAAATAGGCATAGAACTGGGGAATGACGAACAACGTGAGAAGTGTTGCACTCAAGAGCCCTCCGCCCACAGCTCGGGCCATTGGGGCGAACATGAGTTCTCCTCCAAAGAGCGCGTCACTTCCTATCGCCATCGGCAGTCCTCCGAGGATGGTGGTGGCGGCGGTCATCACCACCGGCCTGAACCGGTCGGTCCCTCCCTGCAATATAGCCTCGCGCCGACTCATTCCCGAGCGCCGCAGCGTATTGATGTGGTCCATGATGACAATGGCGTTGTTTACAACGATGCCTATCAACAGAACGAGTCCCACGTTCGCCGCATGATCCATCGGGGTATTCAGTAAATACATCACCCAGTAAGTTCCGACAAACGCCAGCGGAACGCTCAGCAAAATGCACAATGGTTGGATATAGGATTCGAAGAGCGTACCGAGAACAATATAGATGAGAACAAGCGAGAGCAAAAGCGCCATCTTTACCATATTCTGGTTCTTGATGAACTCTTCAATCTCACCGCCGTACTCAATGATGTAACCAGTGGGAAGCACAAAGCTTCGTGCAATCCGGTCGAGTTTTTCCCGGGTGGCCGTGAGCGCCTCCTTATCCGTGGTCGCTTTCACCCGAACCAGGTGTTTGCCGCCGGTTCTCTTGATTGCATCCAGCCCGCGCGCCGGGCGAAAGCCGGCCAATGTGCCGAGCGAAACGGTGTCGCCCCGGATCGTCTCAATCTGCAGGTTCCGGAGTTGATGCAGGTTTTCGCGATCCCCCTCTTCCAACTGAATATAGACATCGAGTTCCTTCGACCCCGTCTTGAGTTTCGGAAGTGACGTCCCCTTAAGCGCGAACGCAAGAGTCTGGGCCACGGCGGCAGGGCTGACACCGTGCTGCCGCATCGCGCTTTCATTCACTTCAACGCGGATTTCGTCGAGCCCTGTTTCGACATCAGTCGAAACGCTCGTAACGCTTTCAAGTTTCTTGATCTCATTCGATAAATCTGCGGCAAGCATGCGAAGCGTTTCGTTGTCTTCACCCTTCACTACGAGCGACACTTCCGACGAACTTCCTTCCATCTCGGTCTTCGAAACATGCAGCCGCGCCTCGGCGAATTCCGGCATCAGCTCCCTGATTTTTTTTGCCAACTCGACCGTATCCAGAATGGCCTCTTCCGGATCGGTGAAAGTGATCCAAATAAAATTCCTGGAAGAATAGAAGGAGGTAAAGCTGAAAAGATACTTGATTTCCAGTTCCTCTTTGTGCTTGAGCAGGACATTTTCTACCTTTTTAAAAATATCGGTGGCCGCTTCAAGATTCTGACCTCGAAGCATTTCGATCTCGATGCGGGCCCTGCGGGCGCTTGTCGCTGGATTGCCGCGGGCCTGGATGCTCTTGAACGGAATCATATATGAGACGGCCACGATGGCGATTATGAGAAGGAGCATTGCCCACCCGTGGGACAGCGTCCAATCCAGGGCCGAACGATATCGCTTCGTAAGCGCTCCAATTATCCCGGGACTCGCGATGCCTCCCTTCACCAGCAAACGTGACGTTGCCAACGGGGTAAGCGTCATTGCTATGAGGAGAGAAGCCAGGAGCGCAATGGAGATTGTCATTCCTATTTCGAGCATGTGGATCTGCAATTCTCCCCTTTCCATAAACACGAGAGGGGTAAAGACGATAATCGTGGTCAGGGTCGAGGCCGTAATCGCAAGCGAGACCTCAGACGCGCCTCGCGAGGCCGCTTCGTCCCGGGGCAACCCGTTCTCATAGAGACGAAACATATTTTCGACCACGACGATGGAATTGTCCACCAGCATGCCGATGGCCAGCATGAGGCCAAGCATCGACAGTATATTGACGCCTGACCGAAGGAAATACAGTGTTGTCACCGCCAGAAGGAGCGAAAGCGGAATGGCGGCCGTGATGATAAGGGTGGGCCGCAATCTGCGAAGGAAAAAGAGAAGAACGAACACGGCCAGTAGTCCGCCCCATTTGCCCGCATTCTTGAGGGTATCAAATGTATTGAGAATCTCTTTTGATTGGTCGAAGAAAATGAGATGCTCCACATCTCGGAGGGCAGGCTCATTCATGATCGAGTCCAGTTCTTCCTTCGCGCGCTCGCACACCTCAATAGTATTGGCCATGGATTCCTTTATGATTCCGATGGCGAGCGCTTCGCGACCGTCGAGCCGGGCCACCCCCTTTCGCTTGGGATAGCCGTAGCGTACCGTGGCGACATCTTTCAGCCGCAGAGTGTTCGGGCCAATGATAACGTCTTCTATCTCTCTGACAGAACCATATTCATATATGGACCGAAGGAAATATTCTGTCTGGTTCTCTATGACTTTTCCGCTGGAGAGGTTCACATTATGAGACTTGAGTTGCCTGATAAGCTGGTACGGGCTGATATGATGTGATGTCAAGCGATCCTGATCCAGATCGATGAAAACCCTCTTGTTCTCCTGTCCCCACAGGTCCACGCGCGCCACGCCCGGGAGCCGTTCGAGGGCGGGCACCACTCGGCGCTCGGCCAAGTCGAAGAGGTCTTCTGCAGATTTTTCCCATGAGAGGTTCATAAACAGCACGGGAAAATCAGTGCTTCGATTTTTCCATATCACAAACTCGCTCACTTCGTCCGGCATGTCGGCTTCAAGTCGATCAAGCCGGTCCTTGACCTCAAGAAACGCGAGGCTCATGTCGGTCTTCCATGCGAATTCCAGGCGAATAGCGCACCGATCCCGAAAGGACGTAGACTCGATGTTGTGTAGATGGCGGACCGTGCGAAGCTCATCCTCGGCAGGGATCGCAATTGTTTTTTCGACCTCTGCGGGCGTTGCATTGGGATAAGCCGCGTGAATGGTCAATACGGGACGGGAAATATCGGGCAGGAATTCCAGCCGCATGCGATACAGGGCGATAACACCGAGCACACATACGGCGGCGAATATCATGAGGACACCGATCGGTCTTCTGAGAGCGAGGCCGGGCAGTGAATTTCGAGTGTTGCCAGAAGCTTCGGAATTCATCAATGTGTCCTTAACTGCGGAGATTGTTCAACACTATTGTCCGGCCTTCAATGGGCCGGATTTATCTCGTGATACGATGCTATAGAGCGACGGAACCACGACAAGCGTGAGAAATGTTGCCGATAATAAACCCGCTATGCAGGTAATGGCGAGCGGCACCCGAATCTCAGAGCCCTCGCCCAGCCCTATTGCCATCGGAGTCAGGCCCAATACGGTCGTCATGGTGGTCATGAGCACGGGTCGCAACCGGGTTTGGCACCCCTTCACGATAGCGTCATCAATCGGCAGACCTGTGGATCGCAGGCGGTTGATATAGTCGACAAGCACGATCGCATCGTTCACGACCACCCCCACCAGCACGATGCCGCCGATAAATACAACTACGCTCACCGGAATCGCCAGAAGATAGAGCGCATAGACGACGCCTATGAACGCCAGGGGAATAGAGAAAATGATGATGAGCGGATGAACGAGCGATTCGAATTGGGCGGCCATCACCGCATATACCAGAAACACAGCAAGCAAGAGCGCCAGAAGCATACTTTCGCTTGCCGTCTGCATTTCCTCGAACTGGCCGCCAATCGTTATCAGGTACCCATGCGGAAGCGCCACTTTTTTTACCTGTTCCTGAATCTCTCGAGAGATGCTGCCGAGATCCCTCGACGTCACGTTGGCGGATACAACGGCCACGCGTCGCTGACCGATTCGCCTGACCTCGCTCGGACCGGGCGACAGGACTACATCGGCGACCGCAGCGAGCGGGATGGGAATATTGCCGCGCAGATTCACTGTGAGATTCTTTATCGAGTCAAGCGTGCGGATATCCTCCTCGCTCGCCTTGATTCGTATATCGATCTTATCGTCACCGCGGGCGAACCGGGTCGGCACGTCGCCCTTCACTTTCTTCCGGATCGATACAGCCACCTCATTCACGGTCATCCCGAGCGCGGCGATTTTTTCCGTATTGAATTTTATGCGCACCTCGGGCGTTCCTTTTTCCACATTCAATCTCACGTCCTTCAAGCCGGACACATCGGCGACCAACAGTTCCACTTCTTCCCCGATTTGCCGTAGCAGTTCCAGGTCGCTCCCTTCGATTTCGACTTCAATCGAAGTCCGGAATGTAAACGGGCTGGACTCGACAAACTTGACCTTCATATCGGTAAGCCTGGCAAGCTCCTTTCGCAGCGCCTCGACAACCGTATCCTGAACGTATACATCGGAGCCCACATCTTTCAGGGCAACCTCGAACTGGGCAACGTTCGAGCCCCTCAACTCTTTCGCATCGGCGGAAGAGGTCTCCGAGCCGATCAGCGAGAAGACCGTCTTTACGAGCGGCTGCGCCATTGCCGATTTCTCGATTGGCTCGACAGAACGTTCCATGGATTCGATCGGCGTCCCAACGGCCTTTTCCACGATAATCCCGAAGCGGCCTTCGCGTATCTTGGGCATCAACTCGGATCCAAGCCCCGGCGCAAGATACACACAATGGACGAGCAAAGCGCCCGCCATCGCGACAACCAACAGGCGGTTCGCGAGCGCCGCCCTGAGGAGCACAGGATATGCGCCGGCAACCGCGGAATAGCCCTTGTTGAATCCGGCGATAAATGGATAGGCCAGCAGTCCGGCAACCCTGCCCAACGCTTTCCAGAAAAGTCCCACCACCGAGAGAAGAATATACAAAAGAGCTATAATAAGCAGAAGCGCCGTCTGGGCAACCACCTTCAGCAAAAAGCTCGCGAGGCCGAGTAAAACGATCACCAGGGCATACGGTGCGCCGAAAACAATCCCTACCAGCAGACGAATCAATTTCTTTCCCGAAGTTGCATCGCGCGAGCCTGACACAAGACCGAACGCATATGCAAAAGGAATCCTTTTCCACTCTTGCTTGATCCAGTCGAACGCATTTTTTGGCCCCGGCCAGGACGATGATAGTCCTTCCAGCCAATCGGTGGAAATCCTGTAGTCTCTCGACACAAGCATCGGGTTCAGAAAAAGGGCAACAAAAAGAGAGGAGATCAGTGAGAACGTGACGGTGAGCGCCAGGTTGGAGAAAATCTGTGAAGCAATCCCGCGCACGAAAACAATCGGGAAAAAAACGGCGATGGTTGTGATCGTGGACGCAATGACTGCGCCGCGAACCTCTATGAGTCCCCGCGAAGCGGCCTCGATAAGCGAATCGCCCTCTTCCCGACAACGGTAAACGCTCTCGAGGACCACGATCGAATTATCCACAAGCATCCCGAGTCCAAGCGCAAGCCCCCCGAGCGACATGATATTAACGGACACTTCGGCGACGAACATCGGCACAAATGTCGCTATGATGGATATGGGGATGGCCAACCCGATCATGACGGTGCTGCGAAAATCACGAAGGAACAGATAGAGCACGACAAGCGCAAGGATACCCCCGAGAAGGGCCGTGTTTTTCACTTCGGCGATGGCGCGCTTGATAAACTCCGATTGATCCGAGATGCTTTCGAGCTTCATTCCCGGCGGCAGTTGGCTTATTACTTCCCTTCGTTGCCGAAACGACTCATCGGCGGCGGGCTCCTTCTGCGCTCTTTTTTCCCGAAGACGCGCCAGGAATCCGGGCGCTTCCTTTATCCCGAGTTTCTCTTTTACGGCGTCCGCGACTTTGACGGTATTACTGTCGGCCTCCTTGTAAAGCTCTATCTCGACGCTTTCGCGCCCATTGATACGCGTGATTATTTCTCGCTCTTTGTGGCTTCGCTCGACGGTCGCAACATCCGAAAGCTTTATCTCCGCCCCACCCTGCTCTCCTATAATAACGTCGGCGATATCCTGGAGGGATTGAAACTCATTGATGGTGCGCACAAGATATTCCGCCCGTCCTTCGAGGAGGCTTCCTCCCGCCAGATTGACATTCTCAAAACGAAGCCGGTTCCCGATTTGATCCACGTTCAGCCCGATCGAGGCGACCCGCTTCTCATCGATGCGTATGAGTATCTCTTCCTCAAGGCCGCCCTTCACCTTGACGGCGGCCACTCCGGCAAGCCCCTCGATTTCTTTCTTGACAATATCGTCAGCGATCTTCCGGAGTCGAAAGAGATCCTCCGAGCCATAAAGCCCGAAACGGACAATGGGGTCGAGCGCCGGATTGTATCTCAGGATGATCGGCTTATCGACTTCGTCGGGAAGATTCACAAGGTCAAGCTTCTCCCTGACATCGAGAGAAGCCATATCCATATCGGTCTTCCAATCGAACTCAAGCACGACCTCCGACAAGCCGGAGCTTGAGACCGAGCCCATCTTGACAAGGCCTCCCACAGTCCCCACGGCCTCTTCGATGGGAACGGAAACAAGATGCTCGACTTCCTCGGGGGCGGCGCTCGAATACTTCGTTCGCACAGTGAGCGTGGGATAGGAAATATCAGGAAGAAGGTTGAGGCTCAGTTCCTGGTATGATTTGAGGCCAAAGACAATGAGCGCGAGGAAAAGCATCCCGGTCGCAATAGGGCGCCGGATTGAAAAGGTGAATTGAGCCATAGTACCCAATCGAGTGGATGAAATAATGGATGCGGCTTAACCGGTATCGGCGGGAAGCTGCTCAATGAGGCGAACCATCGTGCCGTCTCTCAGACGGGATTGCCCATCGACGACGACCATATCGCCCGCTTCGAGTCCCTGGAGCACTTCCACCCTGTCTCCGTCAGCATAGCCGGTGGTGAGTTCGACCTCGTTCGCGAGGCCATCCTTCACCACAAACACGTGTGAACGCTCCTCTTCTTTCAAAAGCGCGCGCCTCGGCAGAATGACCGCATTCTCGTGGACATCCACCAGAATTTTCACGCGGATGAAGATTCCCGGCACAAGTTCGGGAGAGGTCCCGGAGAGGTCGACCGTCACTTTTATCGTTCCCGACATGGGGTCAACCACCGGACTGATTCGCTTTATCCGTCCTTCGAATTCGCTGTCGGGAACCGCATCGGCAGTGACAATCACTTTCTGCCCGATTCCCAGGTTGCGCAGATTGTTTTCGGGCACAAAAACGGTTGTGATCAGGGACTCAAAATCGACGATCCTGAAAAGGGAGATGCTGGGATTGACGTTCATGCCGAGCCGGACATTTCTCCAGGCGATGGTGCCGGAGATCGGAGCGGTTATGACAGTATCTTCAAGCCGGATATTAGCCATCCCCCATTCGGCGTCCGCCGCCGTGAACCGGTAGCGAACCTCTTCATACTCTTCCTCGCTCAACAGGTCATCCTTGAGCATCTTTTCTGCGCGTTTCAGACTGGCGGCAAGTTTGTCGCGGTTAACACGCGCCTGAATTTCGGCGAGCCTGGGTTGAGAATCATCAAGACGCGCGAGCGTCTGTCCTTTGACGACGCGGTCCCCTTCCTCGACAATCATCTCGGCGCAGATGCCGGTAGCTTTTGAAAAAACCTCGACCTGCTGCTCTGTGTCAACGGTGGCAGAACTTGTTATGTATGAGGAAATCGGCCCTGTGGCGACCTCGATCACCTTCACGGGCATCCGTTCCTTTTCGTCCTCGACCGGCTTGGCATCAGCCGTGGCCGCATCGGAACCATTAGACGCAGATTTCCCCGAGCACTGGCAGAGAATCAGCATGGCAATCGCCAGAAATATAAAATGCCGCCAAAGAATTATCTTCATCAGGCTGCGACCTTTTTCTCCCATTACTCTCTTTTCAAACAGGCGCAGTAAACAAGCACATTCTAGCATGTATGGAATTACAGTCGCAAATCTATCCGGAGTCTACAAATCCGGATGCGGTTTGATAACCGGCTCTGGCTCGCCGGCTTCCATCATTCGACGCATAATGCGTTCCCGCATTTCCTCGATAATCTCCCGATGCGATTCGCCGGCAATAAGATCGTTCAACTCATGAGGATCGTTCTTCAGATCGTAAAGATGCGCATCGACATATTTGTCAGAAACAGGATCAAACCAGGGTTCCTTATCAGGCGCCACCATGCAGTACTTCCAGCGATCGGTGCGAATTGCGCGCCCTACCTCCGATTCGCTGATCTGGACATATGCTTCCTCCGGCCAGTCATTGGTCTCTCCCCGCAAAAGAGGAAGGATCGAGCGGCCCTTCATCTCCTCCGGGACCGGCAGGCCGGCGGCGTCCAGCAGCGTGGGCGGTAGATCCACGAGGCTGACAAGCTGTCGGATTTCTCCCCCGCCATCGAAACCCGGTCCCTGCAATGCCGTAGGGGTACGAATCGAGCTTTCATGACAGGAACGCTTGTATTCCCAGTTGCGCGTTTTGAAGTGGCAGCCGTGGTCGGAGGTAAATAATATAATCGTATTCTCAAGCAGACCCAGGCTCTTGAGCGCATCCAGAAGCCTGCCAAGCGCTTCGTCCAGCCGCTTTACAATGCCGCAATAGCCCCCGAGATGCTCGTTGGCAGAGCCATCCAACGCGGCAAGATCAGGCGGAATCCATTTATCCGTGTAACGCTCCCTATAGCCATCGGGCGCTATGTAGTCATCGACGTCGTTCTGGTGATGAGGTTCGAGAAAGGAAAGAAAGAGATAAAACGGATTATCCTTGTGGGTGTCGATATAACGAATCGCCGCGTCGGCAAGGGCATCCACGCGGTAGCCGGG
>CAYZZY010000088.1:0-10915 GCA_964482745.1 uncultured bacterium | reverse complement strand
GGCCGTGCCAGCCTCATCAACGGCCATTGATTCTTCATCTATCACGACTCCATAGTCTCTGCTCGCGCTCGTGAGTGAGACATATTCGTCCAGCACATCTTCCAGCACAGCCTTTGGATCTCTATCCAAAGGATCACCCCATCCGCCGCCTCCGCCAAACTCGACGAACAGGACATCGTTCGTCGATAGGGGGACTTCATAGCCGGTTGTTTCAACGACCATCTCGTTTGGCGATCCCTCGCGCAGGACCGTCTTATTCGGTGGCCCGTCCATCCCGCCGTTGAGCCCTCGCATCGTATACTTCGTTCCAATGAGATACGTATGCGCGAACATCGGGGCGAGCGACTTCTGCCTGACGGCCGTTGCGGCGCCGCCCCGCCACTTGCCGGGACCGCCGGAGTCGGTCATGAATTCACGCTCGATCGTCTCGATGGGGTAATACATATCGTGCAATTCTGCGGTTGCCATCGTCATCGACCCGAAGAACGGGGGCAGCGAACCCCAGCCGTCGGTTCCGTACGCGGCGTTGCACCACCCTGCCGACATGTTTGTGTTTTGATCAAGGTAGAATTCGCCATCGTACGGATTCATCCCATAGGTGACAATCGGCATGCCCATCTTGACATTTTGCAGGAATGCCTTTTCCGGGATCGCTTTCTCAAGAGCGATAGCGATGGCTTCTCCTATCTCGAGGCCGATATGCAGCGTGCATGCAGTCACCGGGGCAGGGGGACGGGGATTGACAACTGTTCCCTCGGGCAAGATGACTTCGAGCGGTCTGAGAAGTCCGTCGTTCCTGGGGATTGAATCGTCTATCATGCTCGCAAGCGACAGGAATATGAATGAATAGGAGTTTGGCAGCGGGCTGTTCACGAAACCGGGAGTCTGCGGATCGCTGCCGGTGAAATCGAGCTTCAGCGAATCTCCGGAGACGGTTACCGTCACCCTGACCGTCACGTCTCTTACGCCCTGGCAGTCGTGTTCCAGGTATGCTTCGCCTTTGTATACGCCGTCAGGCCATTCCTTGATCTCGGCCCGGAATCGTTTCTCCGCGTAGTCGATAATGAAATCCACCGAATCTTTGATCGTCTGGAGTGGGTATTTTTCGAGCATATCGGCGAGTCGCCGCTCGCCCACGCGCACCGATCCGAGCATCGCGTTGAAATCGCCTATAAACTTCGGCTCGCGCGTGTTTATCTGGAGCATCTTGATGATGTCATTCCGAGGCTTGCCTTTATCGTAAACCTTGATCGGCGGCAGGCGGAGTCCTTCCTGCCAGATGTCCTTCGCGTCGGGATTATAGCCGCCGGGCACTGTCCCGCCTGTGTCGCCCTGGTGCGCCCTTATGACGGGAAAGAAGACGATCTCATTGTCAAAAAATATCGGTGTTGCCATTGTCCAGTCGGGGATATGGGAACCACCGTGATACGGGTCATTGAGAACAATAATATCGCCTGGATGGAGGTCGTCCTTGAAGTCCTTGAGGAACTCGAGCACGGAAAACTTGATTGCGCCCATATGATTCGGGATTCCGTCAGACAGCGACACGAGCCTGCCGGTTCCGTCACATATCGAAGTCGAGAAATCACGCGACTCGCTGAAGGTGGACGTGACGGCGGTCCGGATCATTGTGTTGCTCATCTCGTTTGCGATTGCAAAGAGACCATGACGTATGACCTCGGCGGTGATTGGATCGACTTCTTTCATTGTCCTCTCCTGCATCGTTCGCTTATATGATATGGCCTTAAATCATGCAATAGAAATCTCATAATTGTCGTATTCGGACAGGCGGGCAACCTGTCCCGGGTATACCACAATGGTGGTTGCGGGCTCTTCGATCACGCACGGGCCCTGCACCATGTTGCCCGGCCGCAGACGCAGGCCTTCGTAGATAGGAGTATTCGTTAGACCGCTATTGCCGCCGAAATATATTTGGCGTTTGCTCCTCAGAGCTTCCGATGCGTCTTCTCCGGTTGTCTGAAGGCACTTGATTGCCGGTTTGTACGTTTCCACAACGGCCTCAAGCCGCAGGTTCATGAAAAAAACAGCGTCCTCCGGATTTGAGAAGGTGTGGAGCGCCTCATGCGCCTGGTGGAACCTTTCAGCCGCTTTATCCACATGGTTGCTCTGTATCTCTCCATTCTCCATATCCAGGGGAATCGTTATCTCGTGCATCTCCCCTCGATAATGCATATCGATATAATAATGAGTTTCGAGATTTCTCATGAAGCCGGATCTCTCTCGCATTCCGGCTGGCAGATCGCCTTCAACTTTATTCTGCATCGAGCCAAAGAGAGAGTTTATTTCCCCGAGATCGTAATCATCGGATCGCCCGATGTAAGTATTGACTTTTGTAATCACGATGTTTGAGCTGAGCATCCCCCGAGCGGAGAATGCGGTGGCGGTCCTGGGGATGATAAGCCTCTTAACCCTTAACTCCTGTGCCAGAATTCCCGCGTGGAGGGCGCCGTTTCCGCCAAAGGCCACGAGCACAAAGCCTCTCGGATCGTGACCCCGCTGAATGGACACCGCCCGAATGCCCGTGGCCATGCTGTTGTTGACGATTCGAAAGATACCGTAGGCCGCCTCTAGCGTCTCTATTCCCATTGGCTCCGCGATCTTTTCCTCGATCGCTTTTCTGGCGGTGTCCAGATCGAGGTGCATCTCGCCACCGAGAAAATAGTCGGGGTCCAGAAAACCGAGAACGAGGTTGGCGTCCGTGACAGTCGGCCTTGTCCCGCCTTTTCCATAACACACCGGCCCGGGCTCGGCTCCTGCGCTCTCCGGGCCTACCTGCAGCACCCCGCCCGAATCGACCCAGGCAATACTTCCTCCCCCTGCGCCTATCGTGTGGATGTCGAGCATAGGCGCGGCAACGCGATAGCGGGAGAACCAGTAGTCAGTGGTGATGGTCGGCTTTCCATCGCGGATAAGCGACACATCGAAGCTGGTGCCGCCCATGTCAATCGTTATCAGATTGGGCTCATCCAGTTGCTCTCCTATAAGCTGGGTCGATGCGACGATGCCGCCGGCTGGGCCGGAGAGCAGGCTGTACACCGAATACTTTCCGGCATAATCGGCGTTCATCAATCCTCCATTCGAGAGCATCACAAAAAACTCGCCCCCGAAGCCGTTTTCACCAAGGCCGGATTGCAGGCTTTCCAAATATTTCTGTAGCTTCGGGCTTGTATAGGCGTTGACAAGCGTCGTGCTGACACGCTCGAATTCCCGAATCTGCGGCAGCACCTCATGCGAGAGCGAGACAAACGCCTCCGGGTATTCGCGGGTCAGTATCTCTCCGATCTTTTTCTCGTGTGATGAGTTCAGGAACGAATAGAGAAGGCAAACAGCGATGGATTCCACGCCGCTTTTCTTAAGCTTCCGGACGACCTCGACAACCTCAGACTCATCGAGAGAAACCAGTTCTTTGCCCTCCCGATCGATGCGCTCACGAACGGTCAGGCGGTGCCTTCGCAGGGCGATCGGGGTGGGGGCAGGGTAGTGGGGATCAAAGATGCGTTCCTTATAACCGCGGCGAAGCTCGATATCATCCCGAAATCCTTTTGTCGCGATAAGGCCCGTCTTTGCGCCGTCAAACTCCAGCATCGTGTTTGTCGCCACGGTGGTTCCGTGAATAATCAAGTCAGTGTTCCCGAGCAGTTCCTTTACACTCAGCCCCTCATTGGCGGCTATTTTCCCCAGTCCACTGAGGACTCCTTCTGCCTGGTTCTGAGGGGTTGTGGGCGTTTTCACCACGCTGATACTGTTATCGCCGCTTGAATACACCAGGTCCGTGAACGTTCCGCCGACATCAATCCCTATCTTGAATCCCACCTGTGTTCTCCTCTCAGGCGTGCCTATCCACTTGATTCCAGACGACGGGAATCAAGTGGATATAATTTTTCGTTGTTCGTGGATGCTGTCTTCTGGTTTTCAGACTACATCGATAAGCTGCTTGTATGCCTCGACGGTTTTCTTGATTTCATCATCTCCATGAGTGCTCGTGACGAATCCTTTGCCCCTGAGGGTCATAAGGCCCTCGTTTCGAAGGAATGTCTGATGGTTTCCGACGGCCTGATCTCTGTCGAATATCCGGGGGAGTCCGTCCTCGCTCTCAATGTCAATATGCAGTTGGGCGGCGGTCTCGATATGCAGGACCGAGCCGTAGTTGTATGCGAAAAAGGGAGAATTGCTGTCCTCGAAGAGCGTGTTGAGTTCATTGACGAGCTTGTCCGTCGTTGCAGCCGCTTTTTCGACGGCGTTGGTTCTTTCAATCTCGCATATCGTGTAATACGTCGCAGCGCACGACAGCGGGTTGCCGGCGATCGTGCCGGCAAGAAAGCAGGGCTCTGAGTCGCCCGACATAATACCGAGATTCAGAACATCCATCACCTCGGACTTGCCGGCGATTGCTCCGCTGGACGGGAAGCATCCGCCCATGATCTTGCCGAGAACCGTCAGATCGGGATCGACGCCATGCAATTCCTGGGCGCCTCCCATGCCGACCCGGAAGCCCGTGACGACTTCGTCATAAATCAGGAGGATGCCGTTGTCTTTACAGATCTTCTCAACCTTCTTCTGGAAGCCCTCTTCTAACGGCATTGTTCCGGATTCTGCGCCTAATGGTTCCATGATCACTGCCGCGACCCCACCGTTGTTCTTATGATCCTCTATCGCCTTTTCGAGCGCGTCGAGATCGTTCTGTGGAACGACGACAGTATTCTCGGTAACAGATTCCGGGATGCCGTTTGCCATCATTCTTCCGAGCTTGGGCACCCAAATATCGACGACAAGCTGATCCGACCAACCGTGATATGCAGCCTGGAACTTCACGATTTTCTGCTTGCCGGTGTAAACGCGGGCCATTCGGATGGCGATCATGTCGGCCTCGGTGCCGGACTGCACGAACCTGACCTTTTCGACCGCAGGCATGTGCTGAACGATCTTCTCGGCGGCCAATGTCTCGTATTCATCGCAGAGACCGTGGAACGGTCCCTTGTTCCGCATGACCTCGATCATCTTTTCCATCAGTTCGGGCGGGTTGTGCCCGAGCAACACCGGGCCGCCGCCATTTAAATAATCGACGTAGCGATTTCCGTCGATGTCGATCAGGTAAGGCCCTTCACCCTTATCGATGAATGGCGGATAAGGGGTTTTATGCGAAAGCATATGTTCGCATCCCCTGGGTATCACCTTCTTTGCCGCCTCGAATTTCTCTTTCGATTTGGGCGTCTTCTGAGTAAGCTCCTCGATGACCTTTTTCATAAAGTCATCGGGGATGTGCTTCGTCGGCTGCGAAACGAGTTTGTCCATTCTCTCCTGGATTTCCTGGTATTTCATTTTGGATTCCTCCAATCTTTTATTGCGGTCAGCCTACATCATGAGACGGAAATGCGGTTCAGGGCTTATTTTCACGTCAATCACCGCTGGCCTGTCGCTGTCCATGGCCGCACTGATAGCCGGCTTGATCTCGTCGGGCTTCTCGATCCTCAATCCCTTCAACCCCATGGCTTGTCCGATTCCGGCGAAATCGGGCGAGGGATATTCCGTAATTATCCTTCGATCCGGCGCTTGAAAATCCATCACATTGCCGAGACACGAATTGTTCATAACGACATAGGTGAGCGGCAGATCGTATTGTTTTGCCGTTTCGAGCACATAAAGAACCATCATCAAGCCGCCGTCACCGACAACGCTTACGACCCTTCTGTCAGGCGACATGAGTTGTGCGCCAAGCGCGGCGGACGGCCCCCATCCAAGACCCGCCACTCCGCCGGGCGCCACAACCTGTCCGGCTTTCTTCGACCTGAAATGCTTGGCATACCACATTCTGCTGTTGCCGGCGTCAAGCACGACCAGGTCGTCAGGGCCAACGGTTTCATTCAGGTCGTTGACGACTCTTTCGGGCGCGATCGGTTCCTCATCCGAACTGAAGTGCTCGCAGGAGAAAAAGTCGTTTTCCTCTTTCAGCTTCTTCACATCATCGAGACGTTTCTGGACATCGATGGCGGGTGCTTTTCCTTTGATTGATTCGATAATGGCTTTCAGTCCCAGTTTCGCGTCGGAGGTGGCTCCGATTGTGACCGGGAACGTCCAGCCCGCGTTCAATCCTTCGATGTCAATCTGGATGATCTTTTGTCGCTCGACATCGATAAAGGCCGGCGAAAGCATTCGCGTGTTTTCCGGCGAGAGGCCGGTGCCCACCGCAAAAATCAGGTCGGCGCCCGAGATTTTTTCGTTTGCCGCCCGCTGCCCGATGTTTCCCGTTGTTCCCAGGGCAAGATCGTGTGTTTCGGCTATGGTGCTTTTTCCCATATAGCTTGTCGCCACGGGCATGCCGAGGAGTTCGGCAAGCTCCTGCACTTCTTCATATGCCCTGGATGCGTGGACACCTCTTCCGGCGATCATGACGGGATCGCTCGCCTCGATCAACATATCCGCTATCCTGTCGGCATCTGCGTTTGAGACGCATGGAGGGGAGATGTGCGTATGGCCTTCTATCGGATAGAGCTTGGGATGTATCTGGTCCAATTCAACTTCAGTTGTCGTGACGTTCCATCTTACCAGCACACATGCGGGACCGGGCCGGCCTGTGGTGGCGTGTTTGATCGCCAATTGTAATCCGTATGCGAACTCGGAGGGCGTATTGGCAACCGTCGTGTACTTGGTCATCGAGCGCATGATGTTCGGCAGGTTGATGGCCCCATACTCGCCGCTCGTGCCCTGGTAGACGCCGTGCTGGGTGATACCCGCCCAGTCGGAAAGGTCCCCGATGATGACCATGGGGGATCCGGCCATGTAGGCCTCCATGATTCCGAATGCGGCGTTGGAACCGATCCATGCGCCTTGTCCCATCACGACCGCGGGCTTTCCCGTCAGACGGCCGTGCATGTCGGCCATGCATGACGCGCTGCCCTCCTGCCGCGCGAGCACCGTGCGTATTTTGTCGCGTTTATCATGCAACGCGTCGAAAATGAACATCGTAGCGCCGCCGGGCATTCCGAACACATGATCGATGCCCGCCTCGACAAGAATGTCGGTGATAATCTCTGCTGCTTTTGGCATTGTCCTTCCTCCTTGAAAACCTCAATACTTTAGGAATCGGCTGAGTATCAGCAGATCGATTCCGGCCAGAAAGGCGACACCCAGTATGGCAAGGATGCCGGTAGTGTAATTGCCGGTGACGGCCACGACTCCTCCCACGACAGAGGGTCCGAGTCCGCCTCCAACGAGCATCGTCACTCCGTTGTACAGGCCCGTGCCTGTTCCCACCCTCCTGCGCGGCAGGATACGCTGCAAAATCGCGAACTCACTCGCGGTGAAGCTCATTTGAAAAAAGATGGCAACCGAGAAGAGTGCGACCGTCACCTGTACGTTCGCCGCCAGAGCCGCGAAATACGCGAAAATTCCCGTAAGCATATATCCGATTCCCGCCATGAGTGCCCTTCTCTGGGTTTTGTCGCCGAGCCAGGACATGACCGCTATGCCGAACACACCGGCCACGTACGGAATCGAAAGCGCGTACTTCAGATCCCCGAATTCTACACCGCGCCCTTCCACAAAATAGGTCGGGAACCACATGATGAGGCCGAATGATGCGATGTTGTTGAATGTGCCCCCCAGCATCGCGAGCCAGAAGGTTTTCTGGCTGAGGAACGGCTTCACCTGATTCCAGAAGCCTTCTTCTTCGGGTTCTTCCGGCTCCAGGCCGGATTCTATATATTCCACTTCGGCCGCGGAGATGGACGGATGACTGCGCGGTGTGTTGTAGCAAAAGAAGAGCAGCAGCGGAATCGTTATTACCATCCCCATTATGGCGAGTCCGACAAACATTGTGCGCCACCCGAATCGCTCGATGATGGGAACGAGCAGGATCGGCGCGAGAATTGTTGCAAAGAGGATGCCGCTTACCCACATGCCGTTGGCCCGAGAGCGCTCGTTGACCGGGAACCAGTTTTTCGTGAGCGTGCTGTTCATCGGAAAGTGAACGCCCTCGCCCAGCCCGAGCAAAAAGCGGGTGGTTACGAAGGCGACGAAGAGCTGACCTACTACGGCGCCGGAAGCCGTGAAAATTGAGAACATCACGACTGCCACGATCAGGCTTTTGCGCGGGCCATACTTCTCGGCAAGCGGGCTGAGCAGCATGTTCGCGAGACCATAACCGACAAAGAAAATACTCATCAGCAGTCCGCCGTACTTGCCGATCTCTTCGGTCGTCCATGCGTATTCCTTTGCGATGTGGGGAAGCGCGAGCGAGATGTTGAGCCGATCGAAGTAGGCGATCACTACGGAAATAAGCAATATTAACGGCAACCGCCATCGCAGGTTGATGTTTCCGGATCCACTCACGATCGCCTCTTCTCTCCTGTCTCGACTTTCTTCATTCGCGCCCACTGCGAATGCTTGTCATCGACGTCCGCGATCTCAATAATCCTGCCGAGGCATTCCTGTGCATCCGCATATTTGTTACTGTGCAGATAGCCTTCGGCCAGAAACCTGTTTACCCTGACTTCGATAGCGGGCAGGATTTCGTAATCGAGCGTCTTCGAAACCCAGAAGGGCAGCCGGTCCTCAGGCACTCTGTCGT
Source organism: uncultured bacterium (assembly GCA_964482745.1). Lineage (GTDB taxonomy): Bacteria > Abyssobacteria > SURF-5 > SURF-5 > SURF-5 > CAYZZY01. Next base: position 2,328 of record CAYZZY010000088.1, on the reverse strand, counting down.
TCAACAGGGCCTTTCTGACCTCTTCCAGCATTCCGATGCCGGTCTCGCGCGTATCGAACATATCCGGCAGCATCGTATAAATGGCGCCGCAGACATAAAAAGAGAACAATCCCTCCAACCCCTCTTTCTCCCTCGTGATCTCGATGCGCTTGAGGTAGGCAAGCCCTCTCTTGACTAATGACATCGGAGTGGAAAATCCCCTGGCCTCGCCGACTGAGAACATATAAGAGAGGGCGGCTACGGCGTTGAGAAGCGGCTGGCGCGTCGGTTTCGGTATGCTCCGCTCAACCACTTGTAAGGCAGATGCGGAATTGCCCTTGAGCAGGTGAGCAACGATGGATGCGGCCTTGATGTTCGACGATGTCTTCGTTTCCGAAAACTGTTCAATAATATCGATAATGGAATCATACTCGCCCTTGCAGAAAAAGTAGATAATCGTCTGAATTGGATCTTCAGGCGGAGAATCCGGCATCTCACTGCCTTCAAGGGGGAAGGGCGACAGGTTGGCGAAGCTTTTTGAGAGTTCATTCATCTGCGCAATTGCGGATTGACTGAAGCGTCTCAGCATTTTTTGTCGCATGAGCACGATGAAATTGTCCAGAAGGTCATCCACTTCCGTTAAAAATTTCACGGCCTGTTTTGTCGAGATGTCCCCCAGTATCTGTTGTGCAAACAGGTTGATGTCTCCCTCGACCGCGTCCTTTATGGCGTCGCGATACAGCTTGATTGTCTCAATCGAATGATCGAAAGGAAGCCCCAGTTCCTCGCGGCGCCTCATGATCTCGATGATGCTGCAGTCGATGGCGTCATAGTACTTGCCGTCCTCCTGGATTGTTGGAAGCACGATGCTCTGCTGTTCAAGCAGGCGAATCTTGTTCAGAGGATAACCGGTATGCTTTTCGATACGCCCCTCGCTTATGTGCTTGGTGTCCTTTGGATGTCTGTGCGATTTCAATATTGCCTGGCCGAGTTCCAACTCTTCCTCGTATGCCGAGCCGGAATCGAGCGCGCGCTTGATGACATCGAGCGGAAGGAATTTCTCTTTCTGGAGCTTCTTTATAAGCTTGATTCTGTCGACGCAAGCCTCGTCATAGTAGGCCATCGTTTTGCCGGTCTTGACGGGTTTTGGGATCAGGCCTTCATTGACATAGTGCTTGATGGTAGGGGGCGATACCCCGGCGAGTTTGGCCAGCTCACCTGCGCGCAATCCGTTTTTATTATTTTTCTTGTTCATGGTAAACTTAGAAGTTGGACGTTGTACTTGTAATTATATCACGCAAAGTCGGTTTGTCAAGGACAATTCCCGAAAAAGAACAATTCTCGGTGATTTTTTTCAGGAGACAAAGGAGATTATGCAACGTCTTGTTCGACAATGAGTTACATGAATTTCTTTTTGGGAGGCCAATGATGCCTTTAATAGTGGGATGATGTATAATATACTCGAATAATATTGCAGGCTATCCGGAAATTTTTCCCGTTTTAAGGAGGAATAGGATGACGGACAGTATTTTTGGCGAATTACAGGAGCGGCTGGATAAGTATTCGGTGGGATTTCCGGCGACGGAATCGGGAATCGAACTGAAAATCCTCAGGGAACTATTTACCGAGGAAGATGCCGCAATGTTCCTCGAGCTGACGCCCAGCCTGGAAGCGCCTGAATCGGTTGCCGCGCGGATCGATAGGCCCGTCGATGATGTCGCGACCCAACTGGAAGACATGGCGCAGCGAGGACTGGTTTTCCGTTTGCAGAGAGGTGGCTCGTGCAAGTACGGCGCGATCCCGTTTGTCCACGGCCTTTTCGAATTTCAGGTCAAAAGGCTTGGACGAAAAATGGCCGACTTGATGGAGCAATACCACAACGAAAAATTCTATCAGAACATGATCGAGGGGGCCGATGCTTTCCTCCGTACCGTCCCCGTTCAGCAAGCGATTGACACTCCGCAGACCATCGCAGCCTATGAAGACATATGCGAAATGTTAAGAAACAAGGAGCTGATTGTTGTCACAGAGTGCATCTGCAGAAAGCAGAAGGGGATGGTAGAGCAGGGATGCGACAAGCCTGTTGAGAATTGCTTCATGTTCGGATCGATGGCCCAATACTATCTGGATCATGATATGGGACGGAGGATTGATTCGGATGAGGCGATCCGGATTCTGACGGAGGCCCAGGAGGCCGGTCTCGTTACACAGCCTGCGACGTCACAGAATCCGGGGGGCATGTGCACCTGCTGCGGGGATTGCTGTGGTGTGCTGACGTCACTCAACAAGCATCCCAAACCGGCGGAAGTGGTTTTTTCCAATCATTATGCTGAAGTAGACCAGGACGCA
>CAYZZY010000087.1:0-10922 GCA_964482745.1 uncultured bacterium | reverse complement strand
TAGATTTTCAAAAATGGCGGAGAGGGAGGGATTCGAACCCTCGATAGGAGCTATCCTATAACACCTTAGCAGGGTGCCGCCTTCAGCCGCTCGGCCACCTCTCCTCGCTATCTGCGCTTTCCCGTCCAGTATGAAAAATCGGCGGAGGGCGAGGGACTCGAACCCCCAAGCCCGAAGGCGCCGGTTTTCAAGACCGGTGCATTACCAATTATGCTAGCCCTCCAACACATTTAACGGGCGCGCAGATTGCGAATTTCCATGCAAAGTATAACAGATACCGAATTTACTGTCAAACGTGGTAAACTCGCCAGACATCGCCTGTCTCCTGAAAAACAGGAGCATAAACAGGATCAAAACAACCGCATAAAATGCGACCCCTAAAGAGGCCCTACGCCCGAGGGACGAAGCTCGCAAAGGCAACTGCTTCATTTGTGCGGCGTGCTGCCCAAATGGCACATGTCCAAAAAACCCGGATTCCCGCTACTTATCTTCGTAGTTCTGCAGTTCCCATATAATACAACTCGTCCTGACTTTGCAGTAGATATCAGGGTTGGGACATTTGAGGCAATCCTGACAAAGATACACGTTGTCTTTCTCGCATCGAATCGTCGCCTCCCTGTCAGGATGATTTGTGCAATTCATCTGTTGTTCTCTTGATTTAGCATATGCTTAAAAGTATCAGGATATCGCGATACTGTCAAGTGATTATTATCCGGCTTCCCCCTTCTGGAAAACACAATATATGGAAACTATTGCTCGGATATATTGAAAATAGCCAAATATATGGTATAATGTCCAAATATTGATTTGGCTACCGGCTTCCTGACAAAACAGGATTTGTGTGACCTGTCCCGGCGTGTTATGGCCAGAGGAGACACAAGACTGCAATCTCTTACCCAAAAACTCCCGTTTTTACTGGCGCTGGCGCTTCTGCTGGCGATTTCGACGTCGGCACCTGCGTCTTCTGATGAAAAGACAATCGAGCAGGGGCTCAAGGCTGAGATAAGTGGTGGAAAAAAAATCTATTTGAAGGCCTGCCCGTCGGAGGAATATGATGCTTCGGATTGGGCGCCGAGAGTATGTGAGAAGCCGGAGAACCACAAGAAATATGTTGTCGGCGACTGCCTGAAGATTCCATTTGAAGAACTTACAAAAGAGTATCAGCTTGAGGTTATAAAGGCCCTGTTCAAGGATGATTCCCACGATCAGTCCGGCTGGACCCACAAGGTCACTTACATTTCATTGGGCAGGCAGGGAGGCGAAACGCTTTGGAATATCTCCGAATGGTTTACCGGCGCCGGCCAGAACTTCAAGAAGATATTGGCACATAACGGCATGTCTGATCGTGCCAATCTCTATAAAGGAACAAAGATAAAAATCCCCCTCAGCCTGCTAAGGCCCGCATTCAAGGAGCCTATTCAAAGGGATATTGTGGCGAGGCGAGCCGCTGAAGATCCCACCCAGGAATCGAACCGTCTAAACGGCGACCTCACGTTGAAGGCCGATGCACAAGGCCCATATGCCTCTTATCGGATGAAAAAGGGCGACACGATCTATTCAAAGGTTGTCATGAAATATACTGATATGGTAATGGCCAAGGATGTAATGGATGCGGCAGAGAAAATCTGCAGGCGCAGCGGCGTCAAGCACGCCGAAAAACTGAGGGCCGGAGATGAAATAAAAATTCCATTAGACCTCCTTTCCGCCATGTACCTCCCACGGGACGATCCACGCAAACAAGAATTCGACCGTCTCAGACAAGAGGCCGCGAAATATTCGAATCCAGTAAAGACGACGGAACTGAGGGATATCCTTGTCGTGCTTGACCCCGGGCATGGCGGTAACGATCCCGGCGCGATAGGAGGAGACCGCATTTACGAAGACGAATTGGCGTACGACATAGTGTGCAGGATCAAGAGACTGCTGGAGAGCACAACCATGGCGCGAGTTAGCTCGACGATGGTCGACAAGAGCAGACAATACAAGCCAAACGACAACTCATATTTCCCCAGGGACACGGATGAATACTTGCTCACTACCCCCGTCTATCGGCCCCAGAGCTCAAAGACATCCGCAAATCTCAGGTGGTACCTCGCGAATTCCCTCTTTCGCAAAGCAAAAAAAGCGGGGACAAATCCTGACAAGGTGGTCTTTGCGAGCTTCCACGCCGACGATCTTCATCCGAAAGCCAGGGGCACAATGATATACATACCCGGCTCCTATTTCTGCAAGGGCAATGGAGGAAAATCCGGATATGTATACGCGTCCCGTGCGGAGGTGCTGGAACAGCAGTACGTGGAAATACCTTATAAGGAACGAGTCAGGTCAGAGGGGCTTTCCCGTGAGTTTGCAGAGCTTCTGGTCAACTCGTTGCCCAGATACGACATCAAGGTTCACTCCGGGATACCCATCCGCAACCACATTATTAAGCAGAGACGAGAATATGTGCCGGCCGTCCTAAGACACAACATCATTCCTACCAAGGTATTGATCGAAGTCGTCAATCTGAATAATCGCGAAGATTGCAGGCAAGCGACAGATCCGGATTTTCGGGAAAGATACGCATGCGCTTTTGTCTACGCCCTCAAGCAATACTACGGCAAGCAGTAAAAAGTGAAATCCCACAGTCGCCCACCATTCTATTCGAAAACCCTTTTAGATCCCACGGTCATGCGCAACTCTCGCCTGTATCAATCGAAGGAATCTAATTGGGGACACGATGAAGCATCATGTCCCCAATTCAATTCTCTATCCGTGATGTGAAATCAGCGTCAGGCGCTCTAGCCGCGGAGCGATTGGATCGCTTTCGCATAATCGGAGGTCGAGAAAACGGAGGATCCGGCCACAAGTATGTTGGCGCCTGCTGTAACCACTTTTTTGGCATTCCCGGGCGTGATGCCGCCATCAACCTGGATGTCGATTTTGTCGCCAACCAACTCCCTGACCTGAGAGATTTTCTCGAATGCCTGCGGGATAAATTTCTGGCCGCTGAATCCGGGATTGACCGACATCACCAGTACCATGTCGAGGTCATCGATGACACATTTGATGTTCTCGACCGGCGTCGAGGGATTGAGAGAGACCGCGGACTTGATATTCGAGTCCTTGATCTGACGCAGGACCTTTTGCAGGTGGGGGCATACCTCCGCGTGCACGGTCAGGATATCGGCTCCTACGGAGACAAAAGCTTCGATATAGTCCCCCGGATTCTCGATCATAAGATGAACATCGAGCGGGACGGTCGCCACAGATTTGATTGCGGCCACCACAGCAGGGCCAAACGTTATGTTGGGAACAAAATGCCCGTCCATAATATCGAGGTGAAGCATGTCGGCGCCTGCTTCCTGAACGGCTTTCACTTCCTCACCCAACCTCGAAAAATCAGATGATAGCATTGATGGCGATATGAGTACGTTCACCGGAATGTCCTTTCCATTTCAAGTGTGTCATCCAAATATACTTTCAGCGTACACTGGGTCGAATAGCCGAACACCACTTTTGTGGTTGCGCCCGGTTCATCCACTTCGTTGTAAATTGTCCTTGAACCGTCCGGGTCTGTGATCATGATCCGCACGGATTTGGACCAGAATCCATAAGGCATCTGATAGAGGAAGACGCCGAACTTTCGGTCGATGCGCTCGTTCTCTCCGTAGAGGGTGCTCATGACAAGAGAAACCGACAGACCTTCCCTTATGGGCGACCCCGATTGAGGGTCCTGGTCGAGGATGATACCATGCGATTGAGAGATATCCATCTTCGCCGTTATGTCGCCGACACGAACCCCCATCGCGTCCAGAATCATGCTGGCAGTTTCCAGCGGAAGCCCAATGAGGTTGGGAAGCCGGTACTCTCGCGGACGGGGTCCCAGGCTCATGAGCAAATCGACAGGGGTGTCACGCTCGACTTGCGAGCTTTGGGGAAGCGATTGGGCAAGCACTGTCTCCATTTCCCGGTGATGATGCACCTGTGAAAAACGGCCCACTTTCAAGCCTGCGCCTTTCAATTCCACCCTTGCTTCTCGCAGCGACTTGCCAACAAGGTCCGGCACTGCCGCCATTTTGCTACCGAGACTAATAACAACCGATACGCGGGTTCCTTCCTTCACGACGGTTCCGGGTATCGGGTCTTGCGAGAGCACGAAGCCTTCCGGAATCACCATGCTGTTGCGCGAATCCGATTTTCTGAGTTCAATGCCGCGCTCGCTCAAGATGTCGAGCGCGTCGACAACGCTCTTATTCACCACATTGGGCACGGTGACCTTCTCGCCGCGCTTTATCGCAAGATTCAAGGAGAGGAGCCCGAAGAAGCCCATCGACGCCAGAAACACGGCAGTCCCCAATAACAATTTGAAGGCCGTCATCCCGAGCAGCCGTCGCTTCTCGCTTTGTTTCACCACATTTTCCATGCCCATCATTATATTATAATCGCCTCAGACGGGCAATAAAAAAGCCGTCCATGTCTTCATCGCCCGGCATAATTCGAATAGAACCTTCGTCGGTCAGGTAATCTTCCGCACCTTTCGGCGCTCTTGGGCTCAACTCGAATTCCGGGTGAGCGAGGAGAAAATCTTCGACCACCTCTTCATTCTCATTGCGAAGGATGGTGCACGTGCAATAAACGAGAATGCCGCCGGGTCGGACACATTCGGCTGCGTTTTTCAGGATTTTGGACTGGAGCCGGGCAAGCTCCGTGACTTGTGACGGCTGCAATCGCCATTTCAGGTCTACTCGCCTCCTGATCACACCAAGCCCCGAACATGGAACATCGGCAATCACCCGGTCCATATTCCCATAGGAACCCGCAAGGCGCTCCGTTGCATCTTCCTTTCGGGCTTCAATAATGTCGACACCCAGCCTCTCGGCGTTCTTCCGGATGAGAGCGACCCTGTGCTCATGGATGTCAAGCGCATAAATCTTTCCCGAGTTTTCCATCAGAGCCCCGAAATGGGTGGTTTTGCCGCCGGGAGCGGCGCACACATCAAGCACCGCCTGGCCGGGCTCCACGTCCAGACAATGTGCGGCAACCATGGAACCGGCATCCTGGAAGTAGAGCAGCCCACGTTCGAAGGCTTCGAGCGCCGAAGGATTGGATACAGAGAGCAGCTTTATGGCTTCCTCCAGCCCGGGAAACGGATCGACCCGAACTCCTTCCTTTTCGAGTTCCTCTATCACCGTTTCTCGAGTTGCGCGGAGCGTGTTCACCCTTGCCGTTAGTGGCGGAATGGCATTGTTGGCCTTCATCACCGCTATCGCCGTCTCTTTGCCAAATTCATGTGTCAGCAGTTCGACAAGCCAGGGTGGATGGGAATATTTTGCTGCTGCATCGAGGGTGCGATCGTCATCCAACGACTCGATAATCTTGAACAAAGCATCCCTCTTGGCATTCCTCAGGACGGCGTTCACGAGGCCGGCGGTTCCCGCATGTCCATATTTTTTTGCAAGTTTGACTGACTCGTCGACTGCGGCAGACTTGGGGACCCGGTCGAGATACAGAATCTGGTACAATCCCATCCGCAAAATATTTCGTATCCAATGTGTGAAATCCTCCAGCGGCGTTTTGCAGATCTCTTGCAGCGCCCGGTCAAGCGTTCCCCTGTATCTCAACGTACCCATCACAAGTTGATAGGTAAACGCCTTATCTCGTTCGAGGGAGGGTGCTGTCTCGACAGAATGTTCGATGAGAAGCTTTGGAAACGAGAGCGCGGTCTCGGTGCGACGTATTATTTTCAGCGCATGTTCCCGCGCAGGATCAACTTTTTGTCGTGGCATATGGGATGCAATCGATATCGGTCAGGCCCGATGAATCAATAGTGTTATTTACCGAATACCATTCCTTTTTCTACAGCGTTCCCGCGCATAAATTCTTCGGACGACATTCTTTTTTTCCCGGCGAGTTGGAGTTCCAGTATCCTGACCGCCCCGCAGCCCGCCTTCACTATGAGGCCGCCGCGTTCAGACACCAGTGCTTCGCCCGGCTCGCCCTTTCCGCCATCTTCTTCCAGGAGTCCGATCTTCCATATTTTAAGGGGTTCCCCTCGAAAGGTGGTCTGACAGCCGGGCCAGGGATCCATGGCCCGCGAAAGGATGCGGATTTTCTCCGCGGATTGACTCCAGTCAATTACGGAATCCTTCTTGCTGAGTTTTCGGGTGAGGGTGGCCTTCGATTCGTCCTGCGCGCGGGATACCGAATCCGGGGAGCCAATAAATTCAAGTGTCTCAATCATAAGGTCGGCCCCGACATCGGCCAACGTGTCATGTAAGGCGCCCGCGGTGTCGTCGTCACCTATTTCCACCTCGCGTTGGAGCAGTATATCTCCGGTGTCCGTCCCTTCGTCCAGCAGTATCGTGCTCACTCCGGTCTTCCGGTCTCCGGCCAATATCGCCGATTGTATGGGAGTCGGACCGCGATGGCGCGGTAACAGGGAGGGATGAAGGTTTATGCAGCCGAGGCGCGGCATGTCGAGGAACTCTCGTTTGAGAATCTGCCCGTAGGCGACGACAACGGCCGCATCAGGATCAAGCTCCCGAATTTCCTCCAACGTTTGAGGTGAGGATGCATTTTCAGGCTGCAGAACGGGGAGGCCGAACTCGAGCGCCGTCGTCTTTACGGGAGGCGGAGCGAACTGCATTCCGCGGCCCCGCGCTCGGTCCGGTTGGGTGATGACAGCGGCTATTTCATGGTCCGTCGGCACGAGGGCCTTCAGGGCAGGCAAGGCAAAATCGGGTGTTCCCAGAAAGATCAGCTTCACCTTGGTGCCCTCGCTAAGGGAGGCCGGGAATATTCAGGTTCATGCCGCCCGCGATCCTGCCCATCTCGGAGGTTGCAAGTTCCTCGGCCTTGCGCAGGGCCTCGTTGACGGCAGCAAGAGTGAGATCCTGCAGCATCTCGATATCATCGGGGTCAACGACTTCCGGAGATATTTCAATGGACTGAAGCTCTCGTTTGCCGGTCGCCACCACTCTGACCATACCGCCGCCTGTCGACGCCTCAACGGTCTTGCTGGCCAATTCCTCCTGGAGCTTGCCCATCTGTTCCTGAAGCTTCTTGGCCTGCTTCATTATCTTGCCCATATTCATGATATTGTCTCGCTCCCTTCTCTTCGGAGTAGCTCTAGCCGCTCACATACACGATTTTCCCTTTGAAGAGTTCGATCGTTTTCTTGACGACCGGATTGCTCATTGCCTCTTCCAGAAGTTTTTCTTTCTTTGTTTCGGGTTCAACGGGAACAGGATCAGAGGCCGGAGCCTCATTCGGCAAAGGCGGCGGCGGAGCATCCTCGCTTTCAATAATCAGTTTCATTTTCAGTGGAGCACCGGCGAGTGTCTTCAGTGTTTTCTCCAGAAACTGTCTTACTTCCTTCCTTTCCAGGTGATTCTTGTTGTAGCTCTTCTCGGGTCCGAAACATACTATCGCCTGTCCGTTTTCCACACCGCAGAAGCGCCCGACGTTCAGGTAGGAGTAGATCGACATGCTTTGATCGCGGACTTCATCAAGGAGTTGACGCCACAGGTCCATCTGGGGTTCACCCTCCTCCTCCTCGGCGGAAGGTGCGAAAGACTCCGATTCCTCCGGCGGCTCGTCGCCGGATTCCTGGCGGGTCGGCGCATAATTATCCGGCGGCGATTCCGCGACTCCGGGCCCTTTCCCGCCTGAGACGTCCCGCCTGTTCTCATTCGAAGTAGTTGAGTCCGGTCCCGAGCCTTTCAGCCCCTTTTCAAGCGCTGTCAATTTCGAGAGAAGGCTGTCGATGGAGATATCGGCCCCCACACGCGCCAGTCTCAGCAAAAGCATCTCGATCGCCACGCGAGCCGAGGGAAGCTGTCGGAAACGGCTTTCGAGATCTGACAAATCCTGAACCGTTTTGATAAGGTCCGGTTGCTTGAAGCCCGAAGCGATTTCCTTGAGCGAGGAAAGGTCGTCTTCGGGAAGATCGACAAGCTCTTCCCCTCCTCCGAAGCCCACGACGAGAAGATTCCTGAAGTAGAGCGTAAGTTCCCGAAGGAATTGCGCCAGGTCTTTTCCCCTATCCACAGCCTCATCAATGGTTTTCAGTATGCTGAATGAATCGCCTTTCGATATGGCGCCGGCAATGTGGCAATACACTTCCTGCCCGACGGTTCCGAGCATTGCGTGGATATCGGACAGCTTTATTTCGTCCGCACTGAACGCGACGAGCTGGTCGAGGATACCCTGGGCGTCTCGCATGCTGCCTTCCGCCGCGCGCGCAATTGCAAAGAGCGCGCCTTCTTCAATCTGTATCGTCTCGGCCTCCGCGATATCTTTCACCCGCTTGAATATCTGGCGTGAGGTCAATCGCCGAAAGTCAAAGCGCTGGCATCGCGAGAGGATGGTTGCGGGAATTTTGTGCGCCTCGGTCGTTGCAAAAATGAACTTCACGTGCTCCGGCGGCTCTTCAAGGGTCTTCAGAAAGGCGTTGAATGCCGCCGTCGAGAGCATATGGACTTCATCGATAATGTAGACCTTGTACTTGAGGCGGGCCGGTGCGATCTTGACATTTTCGCGGAGGGTTCGGACATCTTCAACACTGTTGTTCGACGCCCCGTCAATTTCGATCACGTCTAAAGAGCGGCCGTCGGCTATTTCGAGGCAGGCGTCGCACTCACCGCACGGCTCGCCTTCTTTCGTCTCGGGACAGTTCATCGCCTTTGCGAATATGCGCGCCGTGCTGGTTTTGCCGATGCCGCGAGGCCCGACAAACAGGTAAGCGTGCGCCGTCCGTTCGGAGCGCATCGAGTTGAGAAGCGTGGTGGTTATGTGTTCCTGTCCCACGACGTCCTCAAATCGTTTTGGTCGCCATTTTCTTGCAAGGACTATATAGGACACTTTGCAGTCTATCCTTTGCCCGGAATCACGGCGCCCGGGCGGAGGCGTGTTGGACGGGTTGAAAAATCCTTTTTTGCCAGAGGTTTCCCAACCGAATTAAAAAAGGCTCGTGCACCCGTCGTCGATCAACTTCCCAGAACGCTTTCCGGGCTGCCGGCTCAGGCCAGGATACACTCCGGCACACCGGATGGTTGCTTACCGCTGCTCCCTTCCAGGCCTGACGGAGTTGGGCAATATCCGGTTGCGAAGGTCCCAGCCATCAACGTCGACAAACCAGGGGCTGACCCCTGTTCAGTGAAACCTCAGACGGGAATTCGACCTCGCTAAAGCGGGTTGCGAGTTCAGGGCACCGCTAACTCCCCGTCTAGCACGAGCCAATTCTTTCAAAAAAACTTGCGTACGGGTCAGATAAAGCCATATGAATAAATAAGTTCGACGCTGGCGGAGAGGGAGGGATTCGAACCCCCGAGGCAGTTATCAGCCGCCTAACCGATTTCGAGTCGGTCGCTTTCAGCCGGACTCAGCCACCTCTCCGAAAAAAAACCTGGCGGCGGCTTGCCGTCGCCTGCATCATTATAGCATCTTTCCTCAAAGTTTCAAGCTTCTTTTGCAGGACGACGCAGGCAGGAATAAGGCGGTCGGAACTCGCGGTGCGCTCAGCCGTAGGCGTGGAGCCCGCTGAGCAGGAAATTCACGCCGAAATAGGTGAATATGACCGCGAGGAACCCAAAAACCGAGCAAATGGCATTGAAGGAATTTATGTCTTTGATGCCAAATCTGCCCGACACATATTTGAAATGTATCAATATGGCATAGACTATCCATGTGATAAGCGACCATGTCTCCTTCGGATCCCAGCTCCAGTAAGTGCCCCATGCCTCATTGGCCCAGACCGCGCCGGTTATGATTCCCAGTCCGAGAAAGAGGAATCCGAACCGGATCGCCTCATAGTTGAACGATGGCAGCGTGCGCGTCAGTTCCGGGGAAACCTCCCTTGCCTCTGAACCTCCGGCTTTTCCCGGCTGTGGAATTTTCCCTGTCGATTTAAGGATCAGATAGACAATGCTGGCAGCCGCAGACACCGCGAAGGCGGCATACCCGACAAAACAGGTAAGCACATGATAAAGCAGCCAGTTGCTTTGCAGCGCGGGCACGAGCGCCTTGATCGTATCATCGAAGAACGATGCTGCGGCAATGGATACGACGGCAAGAATGGCAGAAATGGCGCCTGCGGCCCTGAATTTGTAGACGGCTTCGAGCACCAGGTAAATGAGCGCTATTGCCCAGGCAAACAGGATGAGCGACTCGTACATGTTGCTGAACGGAGGTCGCTGCGCCTCTTTCCAGCGAATCAGAATCGCGGCGGATATAATGAGCAGTCCGACGAACATCGCCACGGTTCCGGCGGTTCCAAGTCCTTTTTTCACCTGTTCGCTTTTTATGAAGATAGCGACAGCATATATAAAGGAGGCGATAATAAATATCAGGAACGAAATATTTATCAGATTGCCGCTCATTATGGATTCCTCATGTCTTTCTCAAATCCGTTTTTCAGGCCAATGGTCCGGGTTTCAAGATTGGCTTTTCTTTGCTCTTCTTATCAGAGGATTTATATAGAAAATGATTATCATCCCAAGAATCTGGACCAGGAAGCCGCCGTAGACGAGAGGCACTCCCGGGTCCTTCTTTACCTGGAGCCCGCTCCAACTCAGCCCTTCGCTGTCATAAGACGACTGATAAAGCGCATAGCCCTTGTGGCGGAGCGGATCGTTTACTTCGATTTTTTTCCCCTTGATGATTTCCTCGCCGTCAACTATCTGGAGAATACTGTAGAAATCTCTTATGGTGTTCTCCTGCGTATACATCATCCTATAGCCGGGTACATCCAGAGGAGTCCCTTCCATGGCATGGTACGACATAGTCTGCCCGCCCTGCTCGACAATAATCTCCGCCGAAGGCCGAGGGGGCAGATCGGGACGATCCACGACTTCATTTGAGATATTTGCGTTCTTGAAGAAAGTATCGACAACAAAGAGGAAATCCCTTCCCTTGATAGCAGTGGGTTGGCCGGGTTCTAT
>CAYZZY010000086.1:0-11111 GCA_964482745.1 uncultured bacterium | reverse complement strand
CCCGATGGCCGGGTTTTAAAGTGTGATCTCTGCGGAGGCGAGCCGACCTGCGCCAAGTTCTGCTCGAAGCGACCGGAGATGAGCGGCCCGCTGACGGGAAATCCGGAAGCGGCGACGGCTTTGGTGCTTGTAGATTAGGTGGGAACAAGCAAGACTCGCGGAAAAAGGACCATTTGCCATACGCGAGCGTCCTGTAGGTGCGGATTTATCCGCATTAATCAGGGAGATGTGAAAAAAGGAAGGATGGAATTGGTAGACAATTTCTCAGCCCCCTTTTTCAAGAGGGGAAATTCGACGCAGAGAGTTTGCTTTCTCGGATAAATCGTTGATGCCGCCTTTTATAGGGACAATTCCAGATCGGGAGAATATTTGAATGGACGGATATGGCGACATAGTGAGAATCGATTTGACCGGCGGTTCGATAAGGCGAGAGCCAGTGTCGATGGAACTCGCAAAAAAATTTGTCGGCGGCATGGGCATCAACGACTGGCTCCTCTGGGAGCATTTCCTGAAGGTCGATCCGCTTATCGATCCCATGAGCGAGGACAACGTGCTTATCGCCGGCCTGGGTCCCCTCGGCGCGACCGGGTTCGGGCTTGGTTCCAAGATGAAGTTCACATTCAAATCGCCTGCTACCGGTTTCTTCGGTGACAGCACGGTCGGCGGAAACTTCTCATCGCATATGCGCTGGGCGGGTATAGACCACCTCGTTATCACGGGGAAGGCAAAGAAGCCTGTATACCTGTATATAACGGATTCTTCCATCGAGATCCGGGACGCGGAACATCTCTGGGGCCTGGGCACGCACGAAACGACGAAGAAGCTGCGCGCAGGAGAAGTCAATCCCGAGGCGGGAATCGCGAGCATCGGGCCCGCCGGCGAGAACGGCGTCCGCTATGCCTGCATCATCGTGACCGAAGAACGGGCCGCCGGACGTGTCGGCTCAGGCTGCGTTGCCGGCAGCAAGAACCTGAAGGCGATTGCCGCCTTTGGAAGAAAAGGTATTTCTGTACATGATCCCGAGGCCGCGCTAACAGCGACAGAAAGAATTTTCAAGGCCATAGATGACGATCCCCTGGTGTATGCCTTCAAGAAAAACGGCACGCTCAACATGGTGGATTTCTATGACGCGATCGGCAGCAATGCTTATCGCAACAACCAGTTCCAGAAAGTGCCCGATGAAAAAATCGCCCGGATGTCGCCCAACTGGTACTCGGAAAACATGAAACTGCGTGATCGCGCATGTTCGCCGGGATGCACCTTCGGCTGCGATTCCTCGTGCCGGATAAAGGGCGACGAGACCGAACTCGCGAAACGGCTTGCCACTCCCGCCAGCGGCAGTGTCGAATATTTGAGCATCGCGACGTTCGGCATGGGCTGCGACATCCCCGATCTCCCGGCGATCACGCACCTGCACGAGACCTGCAACGACTTCGGTATGGACTTCGGAGAGATCGGCGGCATCATCCCGTTCCTGATGGAACTCTGGGAGCGCGGGATTATCACGGAAGAGCACACGAGCGAATGGTGCGGCGAGCCCATGTCGCTGGAGTGGGGCAACTTCGACGCCGTCAAGAAAATTATTCGGGCCGTCGCGCTGCAGGAGAACGAACTCGGCAGGATGTGCTCCTGGAATATTGAGAAAACGGCGGAAACCCTCGAAAAAATCACGGACCTCCCGACGATGCCTTACGTGGTCAGCGGCAAGGGAGGTATGTCCTTCCATGAGGAAATGCGCTCATTCCCGATATGGGCGGTGAACGCGGCGGTCGCCTCGCGCGGCTGCGACCACTTGAAGGGGCTCAACATCATCGACAAGGCATCCCGCCAGGACATCTCAACGGAATGGCTCGGAAAACCCGACGCCGGTTATGCATACACACCGGACATGAAAGGCGCCGCTGCGGCCATGGCCGAGAACCATGCGGCTGCGATCAATTGTCTGGGCATCTGCATATTCCGCCCCGCCACCGATCCGCTTGGCATGCCACCGGCGCTCTATGTGAATGCGTATTCCGCTCTGACCGGCATCCCTCTTACTCCGGAGGAACTGCTTGTGGCGGGCGAGCGGGCTTGCAATCTTGAGAAGGCTTTCAACTCTCGAATAGGCCTTCGACGGAAGGACGACCGCCTGTGTGAGAGATGGATGAACGAGCCCGTGACATTCGAATACGGCAAGGGGATGAAGGCGGCGGATTATCTCGCCGGCCTGCTCGATGAATATTACGAAAAACACGGATGGGACAAATACTCATCACTGCAAACGCGCGAAACGCTCGAGCGTCTCGGACTTTCGGACGTGGCTGAAGTATTGGACAGGGAAAGAGCAGTAGTATAGGTTTCTGCCAATGGACACAGACCTCAAGATCAGGATTCGATATCTGGGCGCATTTGCGGACGCGGTACGATCCAAAGAAGAGACATGCACGCTTGCCGGCTCATCGCTGGGCGCGTTGATCGATTATATGCTCGAACGAAACGGCGATAAATTCCGGACCCTCTTGCTGGATCCGGAAACCGGCTCACTGCGCAGCGGCACAACGCTGCTGGTAAACGGCCATCGGCGTGAACTGCAGCATGAGCTTTCGGATGAAGACGAGGTCACTTTATTGACGCCGGTCGCCGGCGGAAGGATGGGATAGGAACGGCGGAACAGTCAATCGAGGGGACTACTCCGAAGGCAACCGATGTGTTCGCAGTATCTCGATAAAGTCCCTGAGTTTTGTGAGGCTCCCTTCTTCGAGAGGCCGAAATTTCAGTCCCACCGGATATTTACCGGTGGAAACGGGTGACTCGGCTGACCAGCGCACTTCGGCTTCAAAATCCAACCTCGGAATGCTCTCTCCGCAAATCTGCAATATGACCGGAGTGCCTTTTTCCAATCGCGCCGATATCAGGACTCCCGCGCCGGCCTCGCTCAGATTGACAACCTCAACCGTCGGCACATCGTCTTGAGGTTGGGCCGCCGAATGCAGCAGAGCCTCGCCGATGAACTTATCAATTATCTCTCTCGGCCAGCCGCGGCGTTCGACAAAATATTTTTCGATATCGTCCATTTACATTGGATTCCTATCGGCGGAATATGGTGGCATAGATCACGGCGAGGACGCCCAGGGCGGCCCCGACGGCGGTGCCCCCGACAAAGCCATAGAAGCCATATTTTATAGCGTTCATCAACAGTTCAAAGGGTGATTCGCCGAGCACCTCATAGACACCCCAGCCCACTCCCGCAAGCGTACCCAGAATGGCACAGACTTCAACCAGGTAAATGAAAGTGGCTTTTCGCGTACCCCTGTCAATCGCCATTTCTCTCTCCTTCCCCGATCGCCACTGAGCATTGCAACGAGATAGTATCACATTGGTCCGACAACAATCAATAGTATCGTGAGAGACAAAGGTCTGAAAAATGGAAACGAGCGACCCTGGATCGGGCGGACGGAATCGGCACAAAAAAGGCTTAGAATTCCTTTGCGATCTTCTGCAGTATTTCGATGCCCTGTTTGATCGTTTCATCGGGCGCGGCAAACGAGATTCGGAAGTGCGAATTCTGTTCGGAGAAGACATTGCCGGGAATGACAAGCAGATTGTTAGCGATCGCTTTTTCGACAAACTTGACGCCGTCACCGCCCGGCGCCTTGGGGAATATATAGAATGCGCCCCCGGGCTTCTCGACTTCGAAGTGTCCTTTCAAGCCTTCATAGATAAGATCGCGCTTTGTGCGATATTCGGCAATATATTTGTCAGCGTCAAAGGTCACAGCCGCAATGCCCGCCTTTTGAGCAAACGAGGGCGCGCATACAAAGCTGTATTGCTGGAGCGTCTTCATCGATTCTATGACATTGCTCGGGCCTGCCGCATAGCCCAGCCGCCAGCCGGTCATCGCGACGGTCTTGGAGAACCCGTTCAGCAGCAATGTCTTCTCATAGTATTTTGCAAACGTATCTTCCGGCTGATCATAGATAAAGCGGTCGTAGATTTCGTCGCTGATCACCAGCAGATCATGACG
Organism: uncultured bacterium; assembly: GCA_964482745.1. GTDB lineage: Bacteria > Abyssobacteria > SURF-5 > SURF-5 > SURF-5 > CAYZZY01. The sequence continues at coordinate 7,105 of CAYZZY010000086.1, read as the reverse complement.
GCGCGCAAATTCGGCTATCCCGCTCAATTCTTCCGGCGAGAAGGCCCTGCCGGTGGGATTGGCGGGACTGTTGATGACAAGCATCTTTGTTTTCGAGGTGACTTTCTCCTCCAGCTTTTCAGGGAGCATCCCAAAATCCGGATACGTATCAACAAAAACGGGTGTCCCGCCGAAGAGCCTGGTCAGGTGCTTGTACATCACGAAATAGGGATCGGGGAGAAGGATCTCATCCCCTTCCTCCACAAGAGCGATGAAAGCAAGCGTCAATCCGCCGGAGACGCCCGAGGTTATAAAGATATCTTCAAATTCGACTCCGTGCCGGTTGCGATACTGTTCGCGGATTGCCGTACGGAGGCCGGGGATCCCCTGCGTGGGCGTATAATGGTTGAAGCCTTCCTGAATGCTTTTGATCCCAATTTCTTTGATTTCGTCCGGGACATCGAAATCGGGCTGGCCGATGCTCAAATTTATGGGATTCTCCATCTTGGCTGCAAGGTCAAACACCTTCCGAATACCGGAAGAATCAATCATTTTCATTCTTTGGGCAAGCATAGGTTTTCCTTCTGCGGTTGGCGATACGGAATCGCGCATAAAGCGCGGAAAATTATAGCAACTTCCCCGAACTGATTCAAAACTCCCAAGATGTCAATTCGGAGAAGCAAATGCCCCATGGCATAGTCGCAACCAGATGTGGGCTCTGGGCACAGTCCCCTCGCCCGAAAGGCAAAATCGGAGTCAATATGACAAGCGCGCCACCTTTTGGGGCGGCGCGCCGAACGAAAAACAAGCAGAACTGCTTAGGCCTCTTTGTCCTTATCGGTCTCGGGCTCGGAGTCCTGCTCTTCCTTTTCCGGTTCCTTCTTCTCCTCTTTCCCCTTCTGAGTCGCAGGAGTATACACGGCCTGTTGGCGCCTTATCGCGGCCAACCTCTCCTCCTCCTCGCGCTCCAGTCTGCGTCTCCTGACGGCGAAATACACGATCAGGGCTATAACAAGAAGAATGATTATAACAAGAATCGTCGTTGTGTTGCCGTCCTGGACAGTCTTCCGCAGGACTGCTCCCCCCGCGGGCTGATAGATCTGCCCGAGCGTCGAGGCCGACCCCTCTATTGCGGAGAGCTTCTGCTTCATGGTTTCGGCTGCCTCCCTCAGGCTGCTTGCCTTCTCCTCAAGCATGGAGGCTCTTTCCCTGAGTTCGATAGTCTGCTGGAACCTTTCCTCGGCCTCACTGCGCAGCTTCTGTGATTCCCTGGAGAGAGCTTCTGCGGCATCCGTCAGTGCGGCCGGCTCACCCTTGAGATCGTTTGACTCTTTGGCAATACGATTAATAATTTTCTGGGTGTCAAGGGTTTTCTTATCCGGCTCCGGTGCCTTCTCGGCGCAGGCCACTATAAGAAAAGCCGCAACAAGCAACAAAGAAATGGAGAAAGACAGTTTTTTCAACATGGACACCACATCCTCTCTGGAATAAAATCCCTCTCAATAGACAAGCAACTTTTTTTGGAATTTTCAGAATGCCGGAATGGCCGCTCTCGCCGCAAAGCCTGGATTCGATTGGAAACCTTCCGCAAATTCCTCCCGCCTGAGCAGTTCCCCACTGGACAAGCAACTCAAAAAGACTCTATCAAAATTGACGGGGAATGTCAACTCAGAAATCGGCCCCCGTCAACAGGCTTTCCGGCAACATTGACAGACAGACAGATAAACAAATATAATTCTCTAATAGTCCGTATTGCATGCGATCCAGTCGCCCATCAGGGAGGTTTTTAAAAATGTACGAAAAAGGGAATCCCTTGAAGATAACCGTGGATATTGGCCCCTCGGGAATAACACAGCTCGAGTTCATAGGCAAGGTCGTCCTGGATGCAGACGATTTTTTGGCCGTCCAGTTCGACACGATCGTTATTCCGAAAATGGATCTCAAGACGGTAGAGCCGCTCCCGGACAAACCGCTCGAAGAAGTGTTCGGCACCGACAGGGACGGCGGAGAAGCCGTGGAGAGACCTAAACCACCAACGGTTGATAATGTCAGATTCCTGCCCGAAAAGGTGGAGGAGGCAGAAGCGCCAAAGAAGTAGTCGACGATGGTTCTGCGGGGTAATGTTGATGATTCATCCCGCGCCGTTCAAGGTGCATCATATTGATACCTATGATATCGAAAGAGCATGGCCGCGCAAAACTCATCATCCTGTTCTCTGCAATCGCATTTGCTCTGATAATAATCGCTTTCTTATGGGCACGCTCATACGCGCGCCTCGAACGGTTTGCAGGCGACATCTTGAGCCACTACGCGCCGAGAGGCACGACCGTAGGTGATATAGATCTGCGCTTTCCTACAACAATCGTTCTGACCAACCTCGTCGTGCCGATACAGGTGGATAACCGGCATCGTCAGCTAACTGTCGAGAAACTTGCCGGTAAAGTATCCCCCCTGTCTCTTTTGCTTGGTAAGGTCAGGGCGGAAATGCGCAGCGATGTCTTCGGAGGATTGCTTTGGCTGGATATTGACGCCGATATGCGGCTGACAACCCTACCTGCCAAGGCGGTACCCTCAATCGCCCTCGAAACGAGGGCCCGAGAGCTGGACCTTGCTCAATTATGCGAGTTCGTTCAAGCTTCGACAATAATCTCCGGCAAATGCAGCGCCGACGTGGAAGCCGAACTGGATGAATCTGAACTGACAAGCCTGAAAGGTAAGGCGCTGGTGCTTGGCGAACAGATTGAGATCCCTCGGCTTGATCTGGGGGAGGCCGTTCTTCCGCACAATGCCGATGTCACGCTTTCCTCAAAGCTCTCCGCGAGAGACGGAAAAGTCTTTATTGACAAGTTCCGACTGGAAGGAACGGCGTACGATCTGTCAGGAAACGGAATAATCACGCTTACCGATCCGATTGACCTGAGCAAGCTTGATTGTTCCTTCACCGCTGTTTTCAAAGAACGACCCACCATTAAGAACAAAGATCTTGCCCGCGGCGGCGTCGACTTCATTCTTGACGCCCTGATTTCTTCGCGCAGTGAAGTATCTTTTCGGGTCGGTGGCACGCTTCGAGATCCCCGACCGTATATCGATTCTGCATCCTCGCTCACTTCCATATTGGAGCGGCTCAGACGCTGAATCGCCCCCTTCCTTTGGATCATCCTTACCACCTCATGCTCTCAAAGTGGGGCACGGGCCCTCAATGCCGAGTATTAATTTGATACATCTTGTAATACAGGATTGTCTTGTAAACACATAACTCATTGAATCCAAATATCTTACAAAGTTACTTATAAACTGGCATGAAGCTTGCGTTATGTTTCCACATAAGTCGATATCAGGAGGCATAAAGCAGGTGAACAAGTTCTATTATATCGCGCTCAAAGGCGAGAACACATGCGAGGGAATAATCAGGTCGCGCTCCATCGACACCGCACGGCAGGAATTACAGCGGGACGGGATGGAGGAGATAAACCTTGCGTTGCTTCGTTCTGACAACGCCGATTTTCTCGACCTGGATAATCCGGCCGAAGAGAATGCCGCGAACTAACGCGCGATTCTGGTGAAGGGCCGCACGCGGGACGCATGCTGCGGCGTAAGGCCGCAGGCACTTCTGCAATGGGCGATGGACCGGAGGCTGATTGCTCTCCGGTTCATCGCCCGCTTCTTTTTCTGAGCGAAAACCGTGACACCTCCCCGCCGGGACACCTCATGGAAAATTACGGTTGGTCTGATACTAATTTGATCTCTGCCATGGTGCTGTGCAATTTAATTGGGGACACGCTGCAACATCATGTCCCCAATTAAACCTTCTATCTTATGATGTGAAGTTTGTATCAGGTTCGGATTCGATACAGGCAGGACAAGCTTCTCGGACGCTATGGTAGTTCGGAGGAAGAGGAAAAGACCTTCTTATTTCAGGTATTGAAACACCCCGCCGGAGGTGCTCATGATAAGCTGATCTTTGCTGGTGGTGGATTGTTCTATCACCTCGAGTGACTGGACAAATTTGTAGAATTCCTCGTGGGCGGCGTACGCCTCGGCATATATGGCGGCGGCTTTCCCGTCTCCCCTGCCTTTGATGGTCTCAGCCTCTTTGTAGGCGTCAGCCTCGACTATCTTCACGTCCCTGTCGGTTGTAGCCCGGATTTTTGACGCCTCTTCCTCGCCTTCGGAGCGATACTGTTTTGAGATCCGCTGACGTTCGGCCATCATCCGATTGAAGACGGCATCCAGATTCTCTTTGGGCAGATCAGCCCTTTTGATGCGGACATCAATCAATTGGATACCATATCGCCTGGCTGTTATGTCGGCTTTCTCTGTCACCGCAGTCATGATGACTTCCCGGCCGGTTGTGATGTGTTCTTCAAGAGAGGGAGTGTTTTCGGTTCGCACGATCTCGTTCAGGTTGCTCTTGGCCAATTCTTCCCGAAGAACGGAATAAACCATATCATCGAGGCGGGCCTGCGCTCCGTTCTCGGTCCGGACCGTTTGAATGAAAAAGAGCGGATTCACGATTCGCCAGCGGGCGAAATTATCGATCAACAGATGTTTCTTGTCTCTGGTGACGATATCGGTCGATTCGGAATCGTACTCAAGGATGCGATCTTCCAGAAGAATTACCTTCTGAAGAAAAGGCATTTTGATAAAAAGCCCGGGACCCTGTTTGATCTTTAGCTTCGATTTTTTTTCTTCCTCGTAGCTTCTGATTGCACTTTCAAGGTCGGCCTGCAGGTCCTCCGGAATGGAGCCGAGGATAATGGTCACGGGTTCGCCAAAGAGCGTGACCACTGCCTGCTGTGTCTCGTCGACGACAAAGAACGATCCCGAAAGCAGGACGACGACAATGACCGCTATTACAATCGCTATGGTTGAGCCGGCGCCTTTCATCACTTCTTTCCTCCGGCGGGAGCTGTGAGCTGGTTCAAATTGATAATACTCGCCTGCTCATCAACTATGACTTTGTTGTACCGTGGCAGCACCGATTTCATCGTTTCCAAATAGAGTCTTTCTTTCGTGATCGAGGGCGCCTTTTTGTATTCCTCTGCAAGCGCCAGGAAACGAGAGACATCGCCCTCGGCTCTTGCCACGCGCTCACGTTCATATCCTTCGGCCTCTCTCATAAGTTTCGCTGCGGTGCCGCGAGCCTTTGGAATTTGCTCGTTCTGATACCCTCGTGAAGTGTTAATGATGCGGTTGCGATCCTCTTTCGCGGTGGCCACATCCTTGAACGCATTTGCCACGGCATGGGGAGGCTGCACATCCTGAAGCTGCGCGGCGATTATCTGCACCCCCATCCCGTAGAGGTCAGCCATCGATTGAATCTTTTCGGCTATCTCCAACTGGATTTCCGTCTTGCCCACCGTCAGCACATCATCTATCGGACGATTTCCTATAACCTGTCTTTCGGCCGCCTCAGCCAGATCGTGAAGTGTGCCTTCTGGATCGCGGACATTGAACAGATAGGCGACTGAATCGCGTATCTTGTATTGCACTATCATGGCGCAGTTCACGACATTCTCATCGCCTGTGAGCATCTGGGCTTCCATCAGCATGGCGGGATTGTTGCTCGCATCGCGATAGACCGCGGGCGGTCCCTGCGATATTGTGCGGAAGCCGAGTTCGAGCCGCTTCACTTCGGTCACCCTCGGAAGCTTGACGGTTTGTATGGGCCACGGCAATTTAAAATTAAGGCCAGGCGACGTTGAGGAAGTATACTTGCCAAACGTCTGAACAATTCCCTCCTCGTCCGGACCAACCATATAGATGGGCCCCCCAAAAACGACCCATGCAAGCAGCAACAGCACAAGGACAATGGCACCTGCCATGGTGGGCGATATGTTGATATTAATGTTGCGGCGAAGTTCATCCATATCGAAGATTGCGCCTTTTTCTGGTTTGCGTGGATTCATTTGACTGCAGTATACCATAACTTCAGTTGAATGTACAATTTCGCCACAATTACAGTTTTCTGGGAAGAGACCCTTCTCAGAAGGCATACACCCGCCTTCTGAGAATCATCAATACATTTACTGTCCTTTATAGAGAAAGCCACTGACAAGAGACAGCCTTCGTTTGCGATTATTTAACCGGTTGTGTTATCATTCAAAACAGGGAGATAATGGGTGGGAAGTGCCCGACAGACACGGCCATGGATAAAAGAGAGCTACGATCCAAAAAAGCCGCCATCCGCCACGAAATAAAAAGCAGGACGCAGGCGGAACTGGATAGTAGCAAGGCAACGATCAAAAAGCGTATCAGGCGTGAAAACCTGACGGTTGAAGAAAAACGAGAGAAATATCGCCAGGAGGTTCACGAAGAGAAGCTGCGGCTGATGGCGGCCGCGAAAGAAGAGTTCCGGGCGCGCAAGCAAATGCTCGGACTGAGCCCGGAACAAGACGTATATGAGAGACCTCCGGTCGAACCCCCTCCCCTGCCCGAAGAAGCGCTCTACCCACCCAAAGAGTACGATGTGTTTGAAGAGCCTGACCTGTTTGAAGACTACGACCATATCGATATCGAGGACGAGGTGGCCCCGGAGGATGCGTTTGTCATCACAGATGCCGATGATGAAAGCGACGGCGACACCCTGCGCGCTTACGAAGGCCCGATCAGTGAGGGCAATGTACTCCCTCCTCCCGAAGTGGCACGCTATGGAAGGGAACCCATCAAAGAGCGTGTTGCAGCCCCTATAATAGAGGAGGAGGAATCCTACGAAGCAGACAGCCTCTTCTATTATATCGGCAACCTCATTTTCCATCCAATTCAGACCTTGGATGAATTCGATGATTATCTGAATTCTCCCGGGGGGCTGGGCAAGGTGGTGTTGTTCTATTTCATCAGCCTGCTGCCCGCGATTGTGTTTGTCTTAGTCGCGAGAGGAATTGCGAGTTATCTGCCGAGTGGGCTTGCGGAAAGCGCTGTAGGTTTGGCCCTTTCCGCACAGCCAAACCCGCTCTTTGTCGTTGGTCAAACTGTATTGGATCTTCTGATGTACTCCTTTAGCATAGCCATTGTAAATTATCTTGTGACGAATGAGACGAATTTCATCACGCTTACCGCCTACTTCGCATTCATTGAGGGTGTTACGCGTATAGTCACATACTCGCTGGTTATCGTGGGAATTCTC